>JAHECQ010000013.1 GCA_024641625.1 Acidimicrobiales bacterium
AACTTGTCACGGTTGAGACCATTGTCGGGCTCACAAGGTTGGTCGGTGCAGTTGCCCCGGACATCGAAGGCCCAGCCGTGATAGCAGCACCGAAGACCCATTTCGTCGATGCGTCCGTAGACCAGCGACGTACCGCGGTGAAGACAACGCGGTAGCACCAGGCCCGGCAGGCCGTTTCGGTCACGGAACAGGACGAGGTCCTCACCCAGCACGCGAACCGGGCGCGGCAGGTCGGTGGCATGCTCGCTCAGTCCGACCGGGTGCCAGTACCGGCGGAGCAGTTCACCCATCGGTGTGCCCGGGCCGACTTCGGCGAGATCGGGGTCGTGGCTACCTTCGGGCCTACCGTAGGCCGTACCGCTGTCGAACTCGACCCGGGTCTCGATCTCGGCACTCGACACGGACGCTCCTTTGTGTACGGACGACGGGTGATGGAACGGGTGACGGTCGTGGGCAACGTGCCGTTCTGACCGGCAGCGGCCGTTACTGCGACGCGCGCTCGGCCAGCAACTCCGCCCGGTGGGCGTAGAACTCCTCGATCGAGCCGAACTCGGGCTCGTCCTTGAACGCCTCACGGGTGACCTCGACGATGGCATCGTTCGCAAGACTCAAATCCAATGGCTTTCCCTGTGGCTGAGCGACGTGCCACGGGGTGTCGATGAAGATCTCGACACCGTTGCCTTCGGGATCGGCGAAGTACACCGACCACGCGTTGCCATGGGTCAACGGGCGAATCCCCGAGACACCGGGTTCGGCCTCGAGCGTCTCCTTCAGGGCCCGGAGATCGTCGAGCGTGCCCGTGGAACGGAACGCCACATGGTGCATGTTGTTCGAACGGCCGACTTCCTCGCGACCGGACACGAGTGCCAACTGATGATGATGGCGCGCCGTCTGGGACATGAAGATGATCTCGCTGTCGTCATTGCTGCGAAGGGGACCGCGGTCGGTCACCTCGAAGCCGAGCACCCGTTCGTAGAAGTCGATCATCGCGTCGGAATCCTGCACGTACACCACTGCATGAGCGACTTCGAGATTGAGCTGAGGAGACATGACACGCACAGTAATCGCCGGTTGCCCGGCAAGCGACTGCAACTCAGTCCGGTGCGTCACCGCCTGCCCGAGCTTCACCGGCTGGGAGCGCTTCGAAGACGAACCCTTCGTAGTCGTTCTCGGCCACCGAGCTGCACTGGGACACATAAGCGGGAAAACCACCGATGTATGGCATGAACACCCGGTGCTTCCCCGGGATGTTCGCCCCCGTGTACCACGAATCGCACTTGGACCGAAGCGACGGTTCCGCTGCGGCGGCAACGGTGCGAACCCAGTCGCTCTGTGCCTCGCTCGTCGCTTCGAGTCGGGTGTATCCCTTGGCCCGCATCCACGACAGGCAGTCGACGATCCAGTCGGTCTGATGCTCTATGCCGGTGACCATGGTGGCGAACACACCGGGCCCGCCGGGACCTTGGGTGTTGAAGAAGTTGGGGAATCCGTGCACGGCAAGACCGAGATAGGTCGCAGGCCCCGTGCTCCAACGTTCCCTGATGGTCGAACCATCCGGACCAGCGATGTCCATGGCCACCACACTGCCGGTCATGGCATCGAAGCCGGTGGCGAACACCACGGCATCGAGCTCGAAGGTCTCGCCGCCCGCAACCAGGCCCGTCGGCGTGAACCGCTCGATGCCGTCCTCGCTCAGGTCGACCAGCGTCACATTTTCGCGGTTGTAGGTCTCGTAGTAGTCGGTTCCGGCGCACAACCGCTTCCCCCCGAAAATGTCGCCCTTGGGGATGAGTCGCTCCGCGACGTCGGGGTCGTCGACGATCGCTCGGATCTTCCCCTTCCAGTACTCGGTGACCAGTCGATTGGCCTCCCGGTCAAGCAACAGGTCACCGAAAGCACCCAGGAAGGGCAGACCGCCGATCTGCCATTGGGCTTCGAAACGCTCGAATCGTTCCTCGGGCGAGACCTCGAGCGCCGAGCCGGGATTGAACGGGAACAAGAAGGCCGAGGGTCGCTCCTTTGCCTTGGCCCGGAAGGCCGGGTAATCCGCCTTGATCGCTCGGACCTCCTCGGGGTCCAGCGGACGATTCATCGCCGGGACGACATAGTTCGGAGTTCGCTGGAAGACGAAGAGGTGTTCGGCCTGCTCAGCCAAGAGGGGGATCGACTGGATGGCCGAGGACCCCGTACCGATGACGCCAACGCGCTGCCCGGCGAACTCGACCTCATGATGTGGCCACCGTCCCGTGTGGTAGGAGGCGCCGGTGAAGAGATCTCGATCGGTGAAGGCAGGGGTGTTGGTGGTCGACAGAACCCCCGAGCCGAGGATGAAGAACCGAGCGCTGACCGTCTCGCCGCTGCTGGTCGTGATGGTCCAGCGGTGGGACGAATCGTCGAACCTGGCCCCCTCGACCATGGTGTCGAAGGTGATGCCGGACCGGAGATCGAATCGGTCGGCAACGTGCTGAATGTAGGCAAGCAACTCAGGTTGCGAGGCGAAACGCTCGGTCCATGTCCACTCCTGCTGGAGCTCCTCGGAGAACTGGTAGGAGTACTGCATGCTCTCGATGTCGCAGCGGGCACCCGGATAGCGGTTCCAGTACCACGTGCCACCCACGTCGCTACCGGCCTCGAAGACCCGAACCGTGAAGCCGAACTGTCGCAGGCGGTGCAGCAGGTACAACCCAGCGAACCCGGCTCCGACGACCACCGCGTCAACGGACCGCTGAGCATCGTCGACGGGCTCGGTTGCTGCGCCGGTCGGAGCGCTGTGTGTCATGACATCCTCGAATCGCTTGAGGCTCGTCAGTCTAGGTATCCCACTCGCCGTCGAAAAGATCGCCGACCACACCACCGTTGTGGCGAACTCTCAGGACAAGACCGATCAGGAGCACGGTGGAGCCGACGAGTGTTCCGATGGCCGAGGCCGACCCGATCGACGCGTCGAACAAGTCGGCCGAGAGCGCGGCGAGGCCGATGGCGATGAACATCGCCCCGATCACGAGGCGCCGCTTGCGGATGGGGGCGACCTCAGCCACGACGAACCTCCACGTAACCGAACGTCACTTCGAGATCCAGGGTCAAGGTCCGTGAGCCCTCACGCCCCGGGGACACGCCATCGAGTGAGGCATGGACACCGTCCTGTTCGGCATCGAACACCTTCACGTAGCCGAATTGGCTCCGGGCGTCGTAGGAGACCCGAACGTCCGCGGGCACCGTGATGAGCGCATAGCCGGCCCCGACGTCGACACGCACCGACTCGTCAGCGACGAACACGAGGTCGCGGAGGTCGAGCTCGACGTACCCCGATCCCACCTCGTAGGTGTCCTCGAGTTGTGCCAGGGAATCGGGACGGAACTCGCGGGCGCCAAGCCCCCCACTGATCGCCGTGTCGATGAGGGGGGCGATGGCCAGACCGAACACCGCCAACAGCCCGACCAGGATCAGAGGTCGGGCCCGTCCGATGAAGGCGCTGGCCACCAGGCCACCGCCACAGACCAGGGCAACAGAACCGAAGATCGCAACAGCCCCGACGTCAACCCCCGTCAGCTGACCGAGGCCGAGCAGCACGCCGACCACGACACCCGCAATCGCAAGCGTCACCGAGGTGACCGGCGGTTTGGGTGCCGGCTCCTCGAACGGCTCATGAGTGATCGGCGTCGCCCAATGGAGCGGCGGCTCGTGGCCCGAGCCCGGTGGAGCAGGAGCGTCCGTCCACGAAGTCGTCGACGGCCAGGACGGCGGCATGACCTCCACGGTCGGGTCGGTCGCGCCGGTGGTCGGCGATGGGGAACCGGCGAGGGTCGTCGCGGAGGCCGCAGCGCCGCTGGGCACGTGAGACCGGTCCGTTCGACCGTCGAGCCCACCCGGTCGACGGTTGAGCAGGTAGAAGCCGCCGGCCACCAACAGCAACGGCACGACCACCGACTCGTCGAAGCCGAGACTGATGGTCCCGAACACGACCGACACCCCGGCAAGCAGGATCAGGCCGCCGAACAGTACGGCCGCGAGGTCGGACTTGACCACGACCGGTCGTGGGTCCCGATCGTTCTGGTCAGGCAGCAGGATCCACCCGGCGAGGTACAGCAGGATGCCGCTGCCCCCGGCCAGCGTCAATGCCATGAAGGCGATCTTGATGATGATGGGATCGAGCCCGAGGTAGTCGGCGATGCCCGAGGCCACGCCACCCACCGACCCGTCGACCCGTCGACGAAGTCGCCGACCGGTCGCCGGTGACGGAGTCGGCGCTGGGGGGCTCGGCGCTGGGGGGGTCGACGCTGGGGGAGTCGATCCATCGCTGGGAAGCTCGGTGTTGGCTGGTTCGGTCATGAGGCAATTGTCGAACGATCACATCAACGCTTGGATCGGTGATCCCACCGATTCGGGGGTCGAAGACCTCAGGGTAGGCTCAGGGTCGGCCCTGATGTGCTTTGGTCGTCCCCGTGCGATCATGACGTGTCCATGACTGCCACTGACACCAACGACTCCGCTGCGAGCAACGGGCCGTACTGGCAGGTGCCATCGCTCGATCGCGAGGACCGGATCCTTGGTGGAGTGGCCGCCGGGATCGCCCACGAACTCGGACTGGATGCACTGTGGATTCGGCTGGGCTTCGTGGCGCTCTTCACCGCAGGTGGCTGGGGCGCGCTGTGCTATGTGGTCGCGTGGGGAGTACTCGCTCAACTCGAGTATCAGGGACTCGGACCACAGCGCCCTCCCGTTCCCAAGGGCCGTACGTCACGAACCAGATTCGCCGGAACCGCATTGGCCGTCTTCGGACTCCTCGTCTTCTTCGCCAACCGGCCCGGGATCCCCACGCCGGTCGTGTGGCCGTTGGGCGTCGCATGCGCCGGCATGGTGATCGCCTGGCGACAGCTCGGGTCGGGCACGCAGGCGACCGACCGATTCCGTCTGGTGCAGGTGATCGGCGGCCTCGCGGCGGCGGTCGGCGGCATGGCACTTCTGCTGGGCGCCGCCTTTCGGTTTGCGTCGACCGGCACGGCGATCTGGGCCGGCCTCGCGGCCGCAGTCGGTCTGATCGTGCTGTCGGCCCCCTGGTGGTGGCGACTGGTGCACGAACTCGACGCCGAGCGCCAAGCCCGTATCCGCTCCGACGAGCGGGCGGATCTGGCCGCCCACCTCCACGACTCGGTCCTGCAGACCTTGACGCTCATCCAGCGTCACGGCGACGATCCGCAGATGATGCGCAACCTTGCCCGCCGCCAGGAGCGGGAACTGCGGAACTGGCTCGACCCTTCGCGAGCGGATCGAGGGGGACGAAGCGTACGGGGCCGGCTCGACGAGCTCGCCTCCGATGTCGAGGAACTCCACGGCGTACCGGTCGAGGTCGTGGTCGTCGGCGACTGCCTGGTCGACGAGCCGTTGGCCGCCGCGCTGGCAGCTGCCCGCGAGGCTGCGGTCAACGCAGCCAAGTACTCGGGTGCCGACCACGTGGCCCTCTACGTGGAGATCACCGACGACAACGTCGAGATCTTCGTTCGCGACACGGGTGTCGGATTCGACCGGGCGACAGTGGCCATCGACCGACGCGGCCTGGTCGAATCGATCGAGGGTCGGATGCGTAGAGCAGGAGGATCGGCACTCATCACTTCCGAGCCCGGTGCCGGCACCGAGGTCGAGATTCTGTTGCCCCGTTCGCCGACGCTCAAGAGGCCAAGGAGCAACAAGCCATGACCTATCAGCCGACCGTTGTCCTCGTCGATGACCACGACCTCGTTCGCGCCGGCGTCCGCGCCGCTCTCGGAACCAGCGTGCACGTTCTGGGCGAAGCCGGCGATGTTCACGAGGCCGTCGACCTGATCGCCGAGCGGAAACCGGACGTGGTCCTGCTCGACGTTCATCTGCCCTCCGGTTCCGGAAGCGACGTGATCACTGCGGTCATCGCACGAGGGGGCGAGAGTCGCTTCCTCGCGCTCTCGGTGTCGGATGCGCCCACGGACGTCATTTCCGTCATCCGTGCCGGGGCACGCGGTTACGTCACGAAGGCGATCAAGAGCGAGGACCTGGTCGATGCCGTCATCCGGGTGGCCGAGGGCGATGCGGTGTTCTCTCCTCGACTGGCGGGCTTCGTGATCGACGCCTTCTCCGCGACGATGGCCGAGCCGACCGACCCCGAGCTCGACCAGCTCTCACCTCGCGAGCAGGAAGTGATGCGGCTGCTGGCCCGCGGGTACGCGTACAAGGAGATCGCCCGGCGATTGACCATCTCGATCAAGACGGTCGAGACCCATGCATCGAGCGTGCTTCGGAAGTTGCAGCTCTCGAGCCGTCACGAGCTGACGACCTGGGCCGCCCGACGACGAATCGTCTGACTCCGCGGTCGGTCCCGTTGCTCCAGCGTTGGCAACCCCGGGCCACCCCCAGGGTGCTCAGGGTCAGCTCAGGGTCACGCCCCATGTCGTCATGTCCACCCGTGCCCGACGATGCATCCATGCAACGAATCATCGGACACAGACCTCCCGAAGCCACGCTGACCGAGCAGGCGCCCAGGCACCTCAGTCCCACGGTGGTGCCGATGGTCTCGGCCCGCAGTGTGACCAAGCAGTATCGAACCGGCGAGGTGGTGATTCAGGCCCTCGACCGCATCGACCTCGACATCTGGCCCGGCGAGTTCCTCGCCGTCATGGGGCCCTCGGGCAACGGGAAATCCACGCTGCTCAACTGCCTCTCGGGAATCGATGACATCGACGGCGGCACCGTGCACATCGACGGCCGAGAGATTCACCTCCTGTCGGACCGAGCCCGAACTGCCCATCGTGCTGCACGGATGGGGTTCGTGTTCCAGAGCTTCAACCTCATCTCGGTCCTCTCGGCGGTCGAGAACGTCGAGCTGCCTCTCCTCGCTCGGGGTAGCAGGCCCCGGGCGGCGCGCCATCGGGCCACTGCGTTGCTGCGCCGGGTCGGTCTCGAAGATCGCGCCGGGCATCGCCCGGCCGAGCTGTCGGGCGGCGAGCAGCAACGTGTGGCCATCGCCCGAGCACTGATCGCCGAGCCGGCGGTCGTGTGGGCCGATGAGCCGACCGGCAACCTCGACAGCGAAACCGCACAACACGTGATGGGGCTCCTGCGAGAAGTCAACCGGGCCGGGCAGACGGTGGTGATCGTGACCCACGACGAAACGATCGGCGCCTCCGCCGATCGGTTGATCGAGGTCCGGGACGGTCGCATCAGTCAGGATCGACGCGCAGGGCAGGCCGGCCGATGATGCTGCTCGCCGTCATCGCGCTCGGGCTTCTGCTCGCCCCCGTCCTCATCGACGTGATGTTCAACCCGGCAGTGAGGCGACTGTCGATTCGCAACGTGCTCCGCCGCAAGGGCGAGGCAATGCTCGTCATCGGTGGATCGCTGCTGGCCACCGCGCTCATCACGGCCTCCTTGGTGGTCGGAGACAGCTTCGGTCAATCAGTGAGAGATCTGGCCAAGAACTACTGGGGGCCCGTCGACGAACTGGTCATCGTGGAGGATGGAAGTCAACTCGGGTCGATCAAGGCGTCGGTGGATGCCACCGACAGCGCGATCGACGGGGTCATGGCGATGCGCTATGGCGACGCCTCCATCGGCACGGTCGGCCCTGATCGCCGGGTCGAACCGTTGGCGCGATTCGTCGAGGCGGACCTCGGCGCGCTGGGGACCTTCGGCGGAGATCCCGCAGCGACCGGCTTCGAGTCGCTCATCAGGACACCCCTGCTGACAGAGGTGGTCCTGAACGATCGGTTGGCCGGTGATCTGCAGGTCGAGCCGGGCGACGACGTCGATCTGTTCCTCGAGGGTCAGCGGGTTCGATTCAGGGTCAGTGAGGTTGTGGAGGCCACAGGGTTCGCCGGCTTCGCCGACATCGTCGCCATGCCTGGTGCCATCACCGACCGGCTGAGGAGCGAGGAGGGCGTGACCAATGCAATTGCCGTCTCCAACACAGGAGGCGTCTTCGACGGTGCCGAACAGACCGACGCCGTCGTCTCCGCGATGGAGTCCGCGCTCGGTTCGACCATCGAGATCCAGCCGGTGAAGGCCGACCTTCTTCGCGATGCGGATCTCCAGACCGAGGAGATGACGACTCTGTTCGGGACGATCGGCGGCTTCAGCGTTGCCGCCGGCGTGCTCCTGGTGATCAACCTGTTCGTCATGCTGGCCAGCGAGCGCAAATCGGAACTCGGCGTCATGCGAGCCCTTGGCGTGCGACGCTCCCAGGTTTGGCGTTCGTTCGTGCTCGAAGGCGCACTGTATGGCATCGTCGCCGCCGGACTCGGAATGCTCGCCGGCATAGGCGTCGCCTCGGCCGTGGTCGTCTTCGCCGGACGCAACTTCAACGAAGGCGTCTTCGCCGTGTCGCTCTCGGTCGCGCCGACGCGACTCCTGACCGGTGCCCTCATCGGTCTGGCCATCTCCCAGGTGACCGTGGTGCTGACCAGCATTCGCACCACCCGACTGAACATCGTCCGTGCACTCAAGGACCTTCCCGAGCCTCGAGGGATCTCACATCGTCGGCGCAACGTGGTCGTCGGGCTGGTCGGGCTGCTGGTCGGTGTGGGGCTGTATGCATCGGCCGGTACGCAGCCTGCAGTGGCCATGACAGCCCCCGTGCTGGTCATGGCGTCCGCCATTCCGTTGGCCTCTCTCGTGCTGCCGAAGCGACTGGTCACCCTGGCGTTGGGTTCGGCCGCGCTCGCTTGGCCGGCGGCCGTGTTCGGTCTGCTGCCCGAGGTGATGGCCGACCCCGATATCAGCTTGTTCCTGCTCCAGGGCCTCTTGCTGGTCGGCCTGGCGACGGTCGTGGTGACGGCGATGGCTCCCTTCTGGACGTGGTTGGCCAACGTGCTCTCCCGAGGCGGTATCTCGAGCCGTCTGGGACTTGCCCATGCCGTCGACCGGCCCGTTCGGACCGCCCTCTTGGTGGCCATGTACTCCATCGTCATCTTCACCGTCACGTTCATGGCCATCATCAACAGCGTCTTCCAGGCCAGTGCACCCACCATGGCACTTCAGTCGGGAGGCTCCTACGACCTGATGGTCACGACCAACCCGACCGCCGGCCTGAGGCCGGCGGAGCTTGCCGATGTCGGCGGCGTCCAGCGCGTCGTGGCCATCGGGACCAGCGACGTCTCGGTGCCTCCGGTCGTGGGCGCAGTTGACAAGGGTGATGGCGAACTCACGCGGAACGTCTCACTGGTGGGGGCCGACTTCCTCGAGACCGCGCCACCGACGCTGCTCGAGCGCTCGGACCACTTCGTCGACGATGCACAAGCGTGGGCCGCGGTGGCCGACTCGGTCCCCGACGACGACCTCTGGGTCATCATGCCGGAGTACAGCGGCCACAAGCCCGGCGATGAGATCACGATGGTGGGCCGCAATGGTTCTGCCCACCGAGCCCAGGTCGCCGGTGTCAGCAACCTGACCTGGCTCATCGCCACCGACATCTACGCTCCGGCCCACTTGGCCGACGATCTCGGCGACACCGGGGTACCGACGCGGTTCTTCCTGACCGTCGACGACGGCGTCGATGTCAATGGGATCTCGCATGACCTCGAATCGGCATTCGCTGATCGCGGCGTCGTCGCTCGGAGCTTTCTTGCGAGCGCCAAGGTGGAACTCGATGGACAGCAGGCGTTCCTCCAGATGCTGCAGGGATACCTCGGCGTGGGGTTGCTGATCGGTATCGCCGGCCTCGGGGTGGTGCTTGCCCGGGCGGTTCGCGAACGCCGCCGCCAGATCGCCATGATGCGGGCCATGGGCTTCCCTGGACACGTGATGCGTCGGGCGTTCCTGATCGAGGCCGGGTTCATCGGGCTCCAGGGGGTGTGCCTGGGGGTCGGACTCGGCCTGGTGACCGGCTGGCAGACCCTGACCCGGTCCGGCGCCTTCGAGGAGGATCTGACCTTCGACGCCCCGGTGATGTGGATGGTTGGCTTCGGGGCGGCCTGTCTGGCCGCATCGATGCTCGCAGCGATCATCCCGGCGATGCGAGCGGGCCGCATCTCCCCCGCCGCGGCCCTCCGCCTCGCCAACTGACCAGCTCCCGGCCCACCCACCAGCGCTCGGCCACCGACCAGGGGAAGGCCGGCACCTTGGCACTACCGAGGTGGTGCGTGCGGCGAGCGGCGAGCCTCGATGTTGGCGTGGACGTCGATCAGCACGGTGGTTCCCTCGGCGTTCAACCGTTGAGCCGTCACCAACGCCGCTCGCAGCTCCTCCGGTGTCCTGACCGTGATGCCCGTTGCCCCCATTCCCTCGGCGATCTTCGCGTAGTCGCCCTGCATGGTCGTCACCCCGTACTCGGTCCGGGCGGTGAACGGGTCCATCGGCGAACCGTGCGGGTAGGTGGCCATGGCGCTGTTGTTCAAGAGCAGGGTGGTGATGGCCACACCGGACCGCACCGCCGTCTCGATGTCGGTTCCCGACATGCCGAACGCCCCGTCGCCCATCACGTTGAGACAGAACTTGTCCGGGTGAGCCAGTTTGGCCCCGATCATGAGCGGGATACCGAAGCCGAGGTGCGTTGTCTTGCCCCAACCGACATAGGAGTGAGCGGCCGTGGCGGCAAAGAACGGCACCAGGCAATCGCGAGGTGCCCCAGCATCATGGGTGACGATGCTGTGTTCCAGGTCGAGCACGTCATTGAGTTCGTTGATGATGCGGTAGTACGCGAGGGGTTCTTCGTCGGAGCACAAGGCGGGCGCCCACGTTGCCTTCCATTCCTCGTGAGCAGCGGCCACCTCGGCCTCGATGGCGGTGCGGTCGGCGCTCACCTTGCGGGCCTTCACCTCGGCGATCAATGCCTGCAGCGTGAGCTTGGCGTCGCCCGGAAGGCCGAGATCGACGCTCTCGTCCTTGCCGATCTCGTCGGGGTTGTTGGTGTTCTGGATGAGGAAGGCATCGCGTGGCACCTTCTGTCCATAGGGGGTCCGGGTGAGGCTCGACCCGATGGCGACCAGGACGTCGGCACTGGACAACCAGTTGGCGGCAGGGCCGGTGGTGGTCATACCACCGGCACCGATCGACAGCGGATGACGCTCGTCGAACGCCGACTTTCCCTGCATCGTGCAGAAGACCGGAGTCGCCGTCAGTTCGGCCAACTCCCTCAGCTCAGCCGTCGCCCCTGCGAACAACACACCGCCACCGGCCCACAACAGTGGACGCTCGGCGCCCAACAAGGCATCGACCGCAGCCACGACGTCGGCCGGGTTGGGCCCTTGGAGTGCGGCCTTCGGCGAGCAGTATCGCTCGAGCGCGTCGTCGGGCACCTCTTGTCGGCAGACGTCGGCGGTCAACTCGACCACCACGGGCCCGGGTGCACCGTTGCGCAGGGCACTGAAGGCGCGTCGCATCGCCGCGCTGATGTCCTGGGCCCGATAGATCGCCTCGATGCACTTGACGATTCCCTCGTAGTTCCGGACGGCCGAGTAGTTCGGCCGGACGGCGATCTCGTGGGTGTTGACACCGCCGGGCAGAACCAGGATCGGGATGTTGTCGGCATAGGCCTGGGCGACACCGCCGAGGGCATTCTCGGCACCGGCTTGTGACTGCACCGCAACCACGCCGAATCGTTGACGATCACTGGTTCGGCTGAAGCCGTCAGCAGCCATCACCGCACCACGTTCGTGGCGGAAGGCAATCGGCCGGATCCCGACCTTGGCCACCGCCTCGATGAGGGGATTGTTGGGGAAACAGGCCATCCACTCGACGCCTTCGAGCTTCAGGATCTGCGCAATCAGTTCGTTGCCGTTCATTGCGCCACACTTGCCCGGCGGCGAGTCGCTGTCCAGCGAGGGAACGGATGCCACCGGCTCCCGGTCAATCGATGATCGCCTGATAGGCGAGCGACCGCAGGTCGCGATCGGGTTGGAGAACCCCGGTCATGTACTGGCTCATGAACACGCCGATGAGTTCCTCGGCCGGGTCCACCCAGTAGTAGGTCTTCGCCGCCCCCGCCCACCCGTATTCGCCAACCGAACCGGTTCCGCCGGTCTGGGCCGGGTCGAGCATGACCCGCGACCCCAGGCCGAAGCCCATCCCCGGCACCTGCTGCCCCAACAGCTCGAAAGGCAACAAACCGGCCGGGAGGTGATTGGCGTGCATCAGCTCGAGCGTCTTGCGACCGAGTAGCCGCTCACCGTCCGGCTTCCCGTTGTTCGCCAGCATCCGAGCGAAACTCAGGTAATCCCCGGCAGTGGAGAACAATCCCAGACCTCCGCGGACGAACACGTCGGGCGAGTTGGTCGGATAGGTGGAGGAGACGTCTATCCGTTGGTTGAAGCCGGCAAGAGCGGCCTCGACCAGTTGGACTGCGGAATAGTCTTCGCCGATGAGGTCGGGGAGACCGTACATGGCGGCGAGACGACCGAGCCTCGCGTCGGGCACACCGAAACCGGTGTCGGTCATGCCCAGCGGTTCGAACAGGCGAATGCGCAGGAATTCGCCCAGGGACTGACCCGAGATGACCTCGATGAGACGGGCGGCCACGTCGATCCCGACGCTGTAATGCCAACGCGTGCCCGGCTGGAACGCCAGAGGGATGCCGGCCAACTCATCGATCAGCGCCTCGAGTGAACGTGTCGCATCGTTCATGATCTTCGCGTCCCGATAGAGCTGCGCGACCGGATTGTCGGCCATGAAATCGTACGTGAGGCCGCTGGTATGGGTGAGTAGATCGCGGATCTGCATGGGCCGCGCCTGCTCGACGAGCGAACCCTCCTCGGACAGCACCTTCGTCGTTCCGAACAGCGGCAGGAACTGGGCCACCGGTTGTTCCAGCTGGAATCGACCTTCCTCGTGCAACATCATCAGTGCCGTCGACACGACCGGTTTGGTCATCGAGTAGATGCGGAAGATCGTGTCGGCGGTCATGGGTTGGCCCGCCTCCTTGTCGCGGAATCCGACCTGTTCGGCATGAACGAGTTGACCACGGCGACAGATCAATGTGCTGATGCCCACGACCCCACGCTCGTTGACGTAGGACTCCATGTGCGGTCGAATTCGCTCCAAACGCTCGCTGCTCATTCCGACGGATTCCGGCGAGGTGACGTTGATTTGCATGGACTGCTCTGCTCTCCTGAGACGTTTCGGTGACCCTAGTGCCTGTCTCGATCCATCCCCGGCGAGCGGTCAGCCGCGTCGACAGGGTCCCCAGGGTGTGATGTCGGCGAACACGGCGACGACCGATGGTCGGTCGGGCCCCACCGCCAACAGGACCCCGGCATCGACGGCCACCGGGAACCACGCGGCAGAACGACTGGCGGGTCGCGTGGGATCGTCGAGCACCACCATCGATTCCTCTACCGGCCGACCGACGAAGATGGCGGCCAACACGTGCCGAGCTGATGCCACGCCGGCAACGCTTCCGGCACCGGGCTCGCTCGGACCGAAGCATTCCCCATGATGCACGAGTGGGCGCCCGCCGCGCACCACCCGCAGGTCGGTGACGAGGCGGCCGGAGACTTCGCCACATCGCCCGAGGGAGTACTCCTCGACGACCTCGCAGGTCGCGCCCTCGGCAAGATCGATCAGGGTGCGCGCGATGTGGTCGGAACCCTCGATCGACACCGTCGGCTCCGGTCGCCACGTGAGATGGGCACCGGCACCCACCCGGATCGTGGTCGTCAGACGAGACGGTGCGCTCATCGTCGGGTCGGGGCCGGGCCAAACCATCGTGGCCGCCACCGTTCCGACATCTGCCACCGCTCCCGGCGCGACGTCGATCGACAACTCGAGCACGTCGCCGCGCACCGGAGCAGCCGCCGTCCCCACCACCAGGAATCGACCGGCGGCCCGGCGGATCGCAAACGGCGGCTCGGAACGAACGTCACTGGCGAACGCCCGCCCATCGATGGCGTCGACCGTGAGCGACGCCGAAGCTCTCACTGCGATCCGGTCGTGGCCACCGGCCGACCCGCTTGCCACTCGACCAAATGGTCCAGGAGCCATTCCGCCACGCCGCTCGCACCCTCGGGGGTACGCAGCGACAGCCCCATGACCGGACCGGCTCGCCGAGCCGTTGCGTCAGCGAGCATCCGATCGACATCGGCACCGACATAGGGAGCGAGGTCGACCTTGTTGACGATCAGCAGGTCTGCTTGGGACACACCGGGCCCACCCTTGCGGGGGACATCATCACCGCCGGCAGTGTCGAGGACGAAGATCTGGATGTCGACGAGACCTTTGGAGAAGATTGCCGTCAGATTGTCGCCCCCCGACTCGATCAGCGTCAGGTCGACCGGGTCGTGCAGGGCCTCCATTCGTTCGACCGCGTCGAGATTCGCGGCAATGTCGTCGCGGATCGCGGTATGCGGACAACAGCCGGTCTCCACCGCCGTGATGCGATCGATGGGCAACACAGCCGCCGCCTTCAGCGCCTGGGCATCCTCGGTGGTGAAGATGTCGTTGGTCACCACGACCAGCGAACGCCGATCGCGCAGCAACGTGCACAACGATCCGACCAACGTGGTCTTGCCGCTGCCGACAGGACCGCCGATTCCGACACGCAGCGGCCGACTCCCCGGCAGGTCGGGGACGTAGCCCGCATGCTCGTGACTGTGATGAACGCCGTCCGGGCCGATCTCATGGGGTGGCATCGCTTGCTCCTTGTGGTCAGATGGCTGCTGTCATGCGAGGAAGAGTCGGGCATCCCACCGGCCGTGCTCCTCGGCGAGGATTTCCGTCAGGCTCCCGGTCCGGGCAGGCAAGTCGGCAGGATCGGCGAGGGCCCATCGATCGGCGTCGCTCAGGATGTCTTCGAGGTCGTAGGCGACGCGGGCCTGGGTGGCAGACGCCGCAAGTGGGTCGAGGCCGAGCATCCGCACCGCGGCCGTCGACACCGCGGCGGACATGTGGTGGAGAGCCAACACCGCAGCATCGTGGGGCGCTCCGCCCGCTGCCGCGGTGGCCAACCCGAGGACGACGGCCTGGTGGCAGCCTCCCGGTCGTGCACCCGCGGTGACCAACGCCCGGTGGGGCCAGACCGCCCGTGCCGATCGGCAGAGTTGGCGGCCCATCTGCCGGCTGACCTCCCGAAGGCGCGGTGACGCCGTGCGGGCGTCGTATTCACCATCGAGGGCACCGAGCAGCTCGCTCAACTCGTGATCTCCGAGTGTGGCACCGGCGCAGGCCCGCACGGCGAAGGCAGCATCCGTGGTGCCGCTGGTCCAGAGTCGGCCTCGGAGATACCGCTCGAGCGACGCGGCATCGACGATGTCGCCGTATCGCACCGCCGACTCGGCCCCGCACGAGTTGGCGTAGCCGCCGGACGGGAACCGCCCATCGGCGAGGAGAAGGAGCGTGGGAACTGTCGACATGTTGGCTAGAAGAGGAAGTATCGCTGTGCCAGCGGCAGCTGCTCGGCCGGGGCCTCGGTCACCAATTCGCCATCGATACGAACCGCGAACGAGTCAGGGTCGACCTCGATCCTCGGCATCGCATCGTTGAGTTTCATGTCGGCCTTGCCTACCGATCGAGTGTCATCGACCACCGCGAACCGACGCCGCACCGCCAGTCGCGCCGGGAGCTCGTCCTCGATTGCGGCATTGGAGACGAAGGCCACCGACAGCCCGGGAGCGACACCGGGCGCGGCTCCGAACATTGGACGAGGCAGCTCGGGCTGCGGCGTCGGGATCGACGCGTTGGCGTCTCCCATCTGGGCCCACGCGATCATGCCGCCCTTGACGACGACGTGCGGACGGACGGCGAAGAACGCCGGGTCCCACAGTACGAGGTCGGCGAGTTTGCCGACCTCGACCGAACCAACCTCGGATGACAGGCCATGGGCGATCGCCGGATTGATCGTGTACTTGGCGACGTAGCGTCGGGCCCGCAGGTTGTCAGCCAGGCTGTCGCCGGGGAGTGAACCGCGCCGTGCCTTCATCACATGGGCGGTCTGCCAGGTGCGCAGGACGACCTCGCCGATGCGGCCCATCGCCTGGCTGTCCGACCCGATCATCGAGATCGCGCCCATGTCGTGCAGGATGTCCTCGGCGGCGATCGTGGACGGACGAATTCGACTTTCGGCGAACGCAAGATCCTCGGCCACTGCCGGGTTGAGATGGTGACACACCATCAACATGTCCAGATGTTCGTCGACGGTGTTGACCGTGTGCGGGCGTGTCGGGTTGGTGGAGGAGGGCAGGACGTTCGGGTACGCGGCGACGGTGATGATGTCCGGGGCGTGCCCTCCGCCGGCACCTTCGGTGTGGAAGGTATGGATCGAGCGCCCACCGATCGCCCCCAACGTCGAGTCGACGTAACCGGCCTCGTTCAGGGTGTCGGTGTGGATTGCGGCCTGCACGCCGGAGGCGTCGCACACCCGTAGGCAGGCGTCGATCACTGCTGGTGTCGTGCCCCAATCCTCGTGCAGTTTGAAGCCCGAAGCACCGGAACGAAGCTGCTCCCACATCCCCTCGATCGAGGTCGTGTTCCCCTTCCCCAGCAAGGCGACATTGAGCGGCCAATGATCGAGCGCCTCCAACATGCGCTCGAGATACCAGGCACCCGTCACCGTCGTTGCCTTCGTGCCCTCGGCCGGGCCGGTGCCACCACCGACGATCGTCGTGATGCCGGCTCCCAGCGCCTCCTCGAGCTGCTGGGGTGAGATGAGATGAACGTGGCAGTCAATCGCCCCGGCGGTCAGGATCTTGCCGTTCCCGGCCAGGACCTCGGTCGACGGTCCGATCACCAACGCCGGATCGACATCGTCCATCGTGTCGGGGTTGCCGGCTTTGCCGATACCGACGATGCGGCCGTCGCGCACGCCGATGTCCGCCTTGTAGATCCCGGTGTGGTCGAGGATCACCGCACCGGTGATGACCAGGTCGGGCGCTCCCTCGGCCCGGGTCGCCACCCCCTGCCCCATCGACTCACGGATCACCTTGCCGCCGCCGAACACCACCTCATCGCCGCCGACGCAATGGTCGGTCTCGACCTCGATCCAGAGGTTGGTGTCGGCGAGACGGATGCGATCGCCGGTCGTCGGCCCGTACAGGGCCCGGTAGCGCGACCGGGTGATGAAACTCATCGCCCACCTCCATCGTCCGGGTTGCCATCGATTGTGTGCACGTCCAGCAAGCCGGCGACCTCTCCACGCAACCCGGGAACCACCCGATTGCCGACCAACGGGACCAGATCGACATCTTGCACGATGCCCGGCTCGAACCGGACGGCGGTACCCGCCGGAACGTCGAGCCGCTGACCGTGCGCCAACACGCGATCGAACTCGAGGGCCGGGTTGGCTTCGGCAAAGTGATAGTGGGAGCCGACCTGAATCGGACGATCACCACGGTTGACGACACGCATCTCGGTGACGGGCCGACCGGCATTGATCTCGATGTCGTCGTCGGGACCCACAACTTCGCCCGGCACCAAGCCACTTGCTCCGACGATCGGCTCGTGCAACGTCACGAGCTTGGTGCCATCGGGGAACGTCGCCTCGACCTGCACCTCGGGAATGAGCGCAGCCACCCCGTCCAGCACGTCGTCGGCCCTCAGCACCTGGCGGCCGGCCTGCATCAGATCAGCCACCCGACGGCCATCTCTCGCACCCTCCAGCACCCATTCCGACAACACCGCAACCGCCTCGGGATGATTCAGTTTCAGCCCGCGAGCCTTGCGGTCGTGTGCCGCCTGAGAGGCAACACGCAACATGAGGCGCTCGTGCTCGTGTGGTGAAAGTCGCATACAGCTCCGTCTCTCTAGATCGCAATCAGTCCGACAAACTCAGCGGGGTCGGCGCTTGCCGTCTCCCCAGCGGAGACAATTCGTCCGCCGTCCATGACCGCATAGCGATCAGCCAGACGAAGCGCGAACTCAACGTACTGCTCGACCAACAACATCGTCATGCCCAGCGTCGCGTGCAGGGCCGCAATCGTGTCCTCGATCTGGTGGATGATCGATGGCTGGATCCCTTCGGTCGGCTCGTCGAGGATGAGGATGTCCGGGCGGGTGATCAGCGCTCGAGCGATCGCCAGCTGCTTGGCCTGACCTCCGCTCAACAAACCAGCCGGCCGACCGAGCAAGGTCGCCAACGCCGGGAACAGGTCGATCACCTCGTCGAACGCACTCTGATCGGCACGGCCTTCGCGCTCGGCCACGACCAGCAGGTTCTCCCGGACCGACAACTGTGGAAAGACGGCATGGCCCTGGGGCACATACCCGATCCCGCGTCGCGCCCGCTTTGCCGCGCTCAGTCCGCTCAGCTCCCTGCCGTCGTAGGAGATCGAGCCGGATCGAAGCGTCAAGAGTCCGGCGACGGCGTTCAGCAGCGTGGTCTTCCCGACGCCGTTTCGGCCCATCAAGCAGACCAGGTCGCCCGCGGGAACGTCCAACGACACCTCGAACAGCACGTCGCTACGGCCATAGCCGACCACGACATCGGTGATGGACAGCGAACTCACGACACGACCTCCCCTTCCTCGAGCGCGCCCGACCGGGCGTCGCGCGCCCGTCCGAGGTAGACCTCCTGGACGAGCGGGTTGGCCTGGACCTGCTCAACGGTTCCCTCCAGCAGGATTCTGCCTTCGTGTAGCACGGTGACGCCCTGAGCGAACGCTCGCAGGAAGGCCATGTCGTGTTCGATGACCACAATCGTGTGCTCCCCGGCGAGCGACTGCAGCAGAGCGCCGGTGTCAGCGCGCTCTTGAGGGCTCATGCCCGCAACCGGTTCGTCGAGGAGCAGGAGCTTGGGTTGCTGCACCAGGAGCATGCCGATCTCGAGCCACTGCTTCTGGCCGTGGGCAAGGGCTTCCGCCGGCTGGTTCGCCACGTTGCCCAGGCCGATGCGCTCCAGCGTTTCGGCTACTGCCGGATCCACACCCCGCCGTCGCCTCAACAGCGACAGCATCGAGCGTCGGAAGGATGCAGCAAGATCGAGGTTCTCGAGAACGCTCAACGCCCCGAACACCGTGGCCTTCTGGAAACTGCGGCCAATCCCGCGATGCACGACCCGATACTCCGGTACCCCCAGAAGCTCCTGCCCTTCGAACAGCACCGAACCCGACGTTGCCTTGGTCAAGCCGGTCACCACATCGACAATCGTCGTCTTCCCCGCTCCATTCGGGCCGATGAGGAAGCGAAGCTCGCCCTGGTCGACCGTCAGTGAGACACCATCGACCGCACGGAAGCCGTCGAACGACACCAGCAGGTCCCGGATCTCCAGGAGGGGGGTCACGGAGTGGCTCCTTCCAACTCGGGTGACGTCTCCGATGGTGCGGTGGCGCCCCGACGTCTCAGCAGGCCGGCCATACGCCCGGCAATCAGTCGGGCGACGCCGGCCAGGCCCCCTGGGACGAACGCAACCACCACCACGAACAGCAACCCCTGAAAGTACTGCCAGTCCTCGGGTCGGCTCTCGCTGACACGGGTGCGCAGGAGACTCACGACGAGCGCGCCGAACGCAGCCCCGTAGATCGTGCCGCGGCCACCGATCGCCACCCATCCAACAATCAGGATCGAGGGCAAGACGGTGAACTGGTTCGGCGCCACCAGACCGATGATCGGCGCAGCCAACATGCCCGCTGCGCCCGCCATGGCCGCGGCGACCGCAAAGGCGACCGTCTTCGTCGCCGCCGGGTCGTACCCCAGGAACCGGACACGATCCTCGCCGTCACGAATGGCGACGAGGAGTCGACCGAACCGGCTGTTGACGATCTGGCGAGCGATGATCACCACCAGCACCAGCAAACCCGCAGCGAGGTAGTACAGGAACGTCGGGGTCCCCTTCTCGTACTTGTTCCTCCCGAACACGGTCTGGAAATTCGTCAGGCCGTTCGTCCCGGCGGTGAGCTTCAACTGACCCACCAGTAGGAGCCAGAACACCAGGGCCGATGCCTGGGTCAAGATGGCGAAGTACGGCCCACGGATGCGCCGGTGGAAGACCAGCCAGCCGACGAGTGCAGCGACGACCGTGGGTATCAGTACTCCGAGAACCACGGTCAGCCAGAGCTGATCGAACGGCCGCCAGATCCAGGGCAGCGTGTCGTAGTCGCTGTAGAGCCGCATGAACTCGGGAAGTTGGCCCGGCTCGACCTGTTCGAGCGAGAGATGCATGCCCATCGCATAGGCACCGAGCCCGAAGAACACACCTTGTCCGAGGGCCAGCATGCCGCCATAGCCCCAGGCAATATCGAGCCCCACGGCGATGACTGCGTAACACAGGTACTCGGCCCACTGGCGGGTCCGAGTCGGGTCATCGATCAGCTGCGGCCCGGCCATCAGCAAGATGACGCTGAGTGCGATCAGGATCCGCCGTGGCCAAAGTTCCGGCGCGTACCAGACCGGGCCGGCGTATCGAACAGAGGGCGACGCGGCTGTTGGGGTGTCGGTGGCAGCGATGGTCATGCGACGAGCCCCCGGGAACGGAATGACACCAGGCCATTCGGCCGGAATTGGAGGAACACGATCACCGCCATGAACACGATGGCCTTGCCGATGCTGGCCGACGTCCAGAACTGGGCGAAGGAGCTGAGCATGCCGAGCGTCAATGCCGCGATCACTGCCCCGCGCATCTTGCCCAGGCCGCCGACGATCACGACCAGAAATGCGTCGACGATGTAGGCGGTGCCGATCTGACTGCCGATCGCGCCGACGAGAGACACCGCCACCCCGGCGACACCGGCAAGGCTCGAGCCGATGAAGAACGTCGTGGCGTCGACGCGGCTGGTCGACAGACCTGACACGGCGGCCAGATCACGATTCTGCGTGACCGCTCGCATCCGTCGCCCCTCGGGGTGCTTGGACAAGAACAACGACAGACCGCTGACGACGAGCACCACCAGGGCGATGATGAACAAACGAGTGTGGGGCATGGCAAACCCGAGC
>JAHECQ010000283.1 GCA_024641625.1 Acidimicrobiales bacterium
AAGGCGCCGGTCGCGGTCTCCCGGTCATCGATTACTCGCCCTCCCAGATCAAGGCCGCAGTCACCGGCGACGGGCGGGCCGACAAACGCCAGATGCAGGAAATGGTGCGGACCCTCCTCGGTCTGAGTGCGACCCCGCAGCCTCCTGATGCCGCCGACGCTGCTGCTGTCGCGCTGTGCCACTTGGCGCACGATCCCACAGGGAGAGTCGGTCGCATGGTTCCTTCGGGGCGGAATCGGTGATCGGCTCGCTTCGAGGTCGGATCCTCGACCGACGCAGTCCGGCGGAGAAGTCCGTGGCCGGTGAGGTGCTCATCGAAGTCTCCGGCGTGGGGTACCGCCTCACCGTCACCACATCGACGTTGTCGCGGATGGTCCTCGACACCGAGGTCTTCATCCACGTCCATCATCACTTCTGGGAGAATGACCAGCGCCTCTACGGCTTCTTCAGCCGAGAAGAACGCGAAGCGTTCGAGGGGCTCCTCTCGGCCCACAAGGTCGGTCCTGCACTTGCGCTGGCCATCATCGGTACCTATCCACCCACCGAGCTGGCCACCATCCTCGCCACTGACGATGTCGCTGCGTTGTGTCAGGTGCCGGGGGTGGGGGCCAAGACGGCCCAACGGTTGCTGGTCGATCTCAAGAGCAGTCTCGTGCCTCTGCTCGATGCGCCGGTCCACGCTGCTTCGATCGATCTGACCGACGGCGACGTCCGCACGGCTCGAGCCGATGTACGAGAAGCGTTGGCGAGCCTCGGGTACGGTCCCGAGGAGATCAAGAAGGCGATTGCCGCGCTCCCCATCGACCCCGAGCTGGATGCGGGCTCCTTGCTGAAGTCGGCCCTGCGGGCTCTGGCAGGGGACTGACATGCCTCGCGACGAATGGATCGATCCGACCCCCACACCGATCGAGCAGGCCGAGCCGCTGGCGGACGAGTCGGGGCTTCGTCCCCGGTCGCTCGATGAATTCGTCGGCCAGCGTGAACTGAAGGAGCGCTTGTCCGTGATCCTCGAGGCGGCGCGGGCCCGGGGTCAGGCGGCTGATCACCTGCTCTTCGGCGGCCCCCCTGGTCTCGGGAAGACCACCCTCGCCGGCATCGTGGCCAACGAACTCGGGGCACATCTCCATGTGACCTCCGGTCCTGCGATCGAACGCGCCGGCGATCTCGCCTCGATCCTGACCAAACTCGAGGCGGGCGATGTGTTGTTCATCGACGAGATTCATCGGCTCCCTCGTCCGGTGGAAGAGGTGTTGTATCCGGCGATGGAAGATCTTCAGATCGATGTGATGCTGGGCAAAGGACCTGCGGCACGCAGCATTCGCTTCGACCTCGAGCCCTTCACCCTGGTTGGTGCCACCACTCGAACCGGGCTCATCACCGGGCCACTCCGTGACCGTTTCGGGTTCGCCTTTCGCCTCGAGTTCTACGCCGCCGAGGACCTCGAATCGATCGTCAAGCGGGCGGCCACCGTGCTCGGTCTCAGCATCACCCAACAAGGCGCGTCCGAAATCGCCCGCCGCAGCCGGGGAACGCCTCGGATAGCCAACCGTTTGCTCCGTCGGGTCCGGGACTTCGCCGAGGTGCGCAGCGATGGTGTTCTGGATCAGGAGTCGGCGGCGGACGGATTGCACCTGTTCGGAATCGATGAACGCGGTCTCGACAAGGTCGACCGATCGTTGCTCGAGAACCTCTGCCTGCATTTCAAGGGAGGCCCGGTCGGACTGTCGACGTTGGCCATCAGCATCGCCGAGCCGACCGAGACGGTCGAGGATGTCATCGAGCCATTCCTGATCCAACAAGGGCTGCTGATGCGCACTCCACGTGGACGGGTAGCGCTGGGCGCTGCCTGGCAGCATCTGGGGCTCGAGGTGCCCTCGGATCCACCGGTCGTCGTCGACCTTGCGTCCGGAGAAGAAACGCTCTTTGGCTGAGATGCCCGAATCCTCCGAACCACTACCGACCTCGTTCTTCGACTACCAACTGCCGGAATCCGCCATCGGACAGATCCCGGTCGAACCCCGTGATGCGGCTCGGCTCCTGGTCGACCGTGGTCGAGGCCCCGATGGGCGGTGCCAGATCGACCACCGCACCGTCGCTGATCTTCCCGATCTCCTCAGCCCCGGCGACGTCCTCGTGGTCAACGACACTCGCGTGTTGCCCGCTCGGCTCCGCCTGCGCAAAGCCACCGGTGGTTCGGTGGAGGTGCTCCTACTGGAGCCCACCGGTCACCACCGGGAATGGCAGGCACTGGTTCGTCCGGCGAAGCGGTTGCGAGAAGGTACCGAACTCTTCGTCTCGGTCGGTTCGCCGCCGGCGGCGCGGATCGTGGGCGAGCTGACCGATGGCCGCCGACTGGTCGAGGTCCTGATCGATGACCTCCTCGACGAATGGGGCGAGGTGCCGCTCCCGCCGTATATCACCGAGCCCCTGACCGATCCACAGCGGTACCAGACGGTGTTCGCCCGAGAGCCCGGTTCGGTGGCTGCGCCAACGGCGGGACTTCACCTGACCGACCGGGTCCTCGAACAGCTGGTGGCCAGGGGCATCACCGTCGAGCGGGTCGAATTGCGCGTCGGTCTCGGAACGTTCCGTCCGGTGTCGGTCGATCACATCGACGACCACATCATGCACCGTGAGACCTATCGGATCGCTCCCGATGTCTGGGACCGAGTCAAGGGGGCACGCAGAGTCGTCGCCGTGGGTACCAC
Organism: Acidimicrobiales bacterium; assembly: GCA_024641625.1. Classification (GTDB taxonomy): domain Bacteria; phylum Actinomycetota; class Acidimicrobiia; order Acidimicrobiales; family SZUA-35; genus JAHECQ01. The sequence goes on from JAHECQ010000283.1 coordinate 2,709, forward strand.
GGTGGTGCGGACCCTCGAATCGGCCGCCCGGTCGGGACAGCTCGAGGGCGAGACCGAGCTCTTCATCCGGCGAGGCTTCGACTGGAAGGTCGTCGACGTCCTGCTCACCAACTTCCATGTGCCGAGGTCGTCACTCCTCGTCCTGGTCGACGCGTTCGTAGGTCCTGATTGGAAAGAGCTCTACGCTCGGGCACTTGCCGATGGCTATCGGTTCCTCAGCTTCGGTGACGCAATGCTGCTCACCCGTCGAGCTGCCCGATCCGAGCCGTCCCCAACCGAGGCCAAACACAACCGGTCATGACCAACCCCCTCACCTTCACGCTCGATGCCACCGACGGGCTCGCTCGCGCCGGGCGGATGAACACCGCGCGGGGCGAGATCGCCACGCCGGTGTTCATGCCCGTCGGCACCCGTGGAGCGGTCAAGATGCTCGACACCAACGATCTGGATCAGTTGGCCCCACCGATCGTGCTCGGCAACACGTATCACCTGATGGAACGTCCGGGAGCCGATCTGATCGAGCGACGTGGGGGGCTCCATCGTTTTCTCGATTGGTCCGGGCACCTGCTCACCGACAGCGGTGGGTATCAGATCTTCAGCCTCGAGCCGAAGATCACCGAGGAAGGTGCTCGGTTCCGCTCGGTCTACGACGGCGCATACGTCGATCTCAGCCCCGAGCGATCGGTGCGCGTACAAGAACAGCTCGGTGCCGACATCGCCATGGTCCTCGACGTCTGTGCTGCATTGCCTTCGACCGCGGGCGTGCTCCGTGATGCCCTCGAACGGACGATTCGCTGGGCGGAACGCTCCAAGGAGGCCCATACCCGCGTCGACCAAGCGCAGTTCGGCATCGTCCAGGGTGGAACCGACGTCGATCTCCGGGCGGAGTCGGCTCGACGAACGGTCGAACTCGGCTTCGATGGCTACGCAGTCGGCGGACTGTCCGTCGGTGAGAGTCGCGAGGCGATGCTTCCGGCGCTCAGCGCAGCAACGGCGGAGTTGCCTGCAGACAAGCCTCGCTATTTCATGGGTCTTGGCGATCCGATCGGCTTGGTCGAAGCGGTGGCGCACGGCATTGACATGTTCGACTGCGTCCTGCCGACTCGACTGGCCCGCCACGGTACGGCTCTGACGAGCCGGGGTCGACTGAACCTGAAGAACCTCAAGTTCGCCGAGGACGATCAACCCATTGATCCCGAGTTCGAGCACCCGCTGTCGGCTCGGTTCTCCCGGGCCTATGTGCGTCACCTGCTGGTGACCGGTGAGCCCACCGCCGGGCGCATCATCACGCTCCACAACCTGGCATGGCTCTCGGCACTGACCGCTCGCATGCGTGACGCCATCGAAGCAGGTACCTTCGATGAGCTGCGGGCAGAAATCTGGGAGATCTGGAGCTGAGACCTGTGGTGGTGATTGCCACCCGATTCCCCGGGGGAACCGCTAGCGTTCCCAGGCTGGAGGTTCCCCCCAATGGAATTTGCATTCCTCGGCATCACCGCAGTCGTCATGTACCTGGTGATGATCCGTCCTCAACAAAGCAAGGCAAAGGCCGCCGCCGCAATGCTGGCCTCGCTCGAAGAAGGTGACGAGATCATCACGAACTCCGGTATCCACGGGTTTCTCACCGGCATCGAGGGCGACGTCGCCTGGGTCGAAGTGGCCCCCGGCATGGACCTGAAGATCTCCCGTTCGGCGATCGCCGGGGTGGTCGCCCCGCCGAAGGCTTCGGATGAGGAGTAGGAGAAACTCCCGATGAAGCGTCCGAAATCGCTCAGTGCGTGGATCTTCGTCTCGGTGGCTGTCGTCGGTGTGATCTATACGGCGGTGGCCGGCAACAAACCGCTCCTCGGTCTGGACCTCCAGGGCGGTGTCTCGGTCACGTTGAAGCCCACGACCGCCGCCTCTGACGAGACGCTCGATCAAACGCTGGAGATCATCCGGAGTCGCGTCGACGGCCTCGGCGTCGCCGAACCCGAGATCTCGCGGCAAGGTGACACGATCGTGGTCGACCTTCCTGGCGTCGACGAACAGCAGCGGGCGCTGGATCTGGTTGGCCAGACAGCTGAACTCCGGTTCCGTCCGGTCATCGCGCCCCTCGGGCCCAGCATCGATCCCAACGCCGCGCCGACCGACTCGACGGACACGACGGATACGACCGACACCGAGGAGGGCTTCGCACCCGGGGTCCGGGCTCGCCAGGCGACGACCGATTCGACGGTCACCACCGATACGACGGTCACCACCGATTCAACCGATTCGACGGTCACCACCGATTCGACGGTCACCGCCGAGACGACGTCGGCTCCCGCCCAGACGCTTTCGCCTGACGATCTGGCTGTCGTCGAGGCTTGTGGCATCCCTGGAACCACGCCGCCGGAGGAGAATCTCCCGGAGAACTACGTGGTGTTGGCCGATGACAGCGGGCTCCGGTACTGCCTCGGCCCGTCCGTGCTCAGCGGCGAGGCGCTCGAGACCGCGGACGTCTCGATCTTCGGTCTCGGGGAGTTCGCGGTGAACCCGGTGTTCAGGGCGGGCGAGAGCGGTATCGATGCCTTCAACGCCGTAGCCGCTGAGTGCTTCAATGCCGCGCCGAGCTGCCCGACCCGTCAGCTCGCCATCGTGCTCGACGAGCGAATCGTCTCGGCTCCGTCGATCAACGC
>JAHECQ010000284.1 GCA_024641625.1 Acidimicrobiales bacterium
CCACGACGAGGCGTCGACGTCCGGAGGGACTCGGATCCTCGAACTCGGCGCGTGCTTGTGCCCCGTTGGGTGCACGGAGAGTGCCGACACTGCCGCGAGCCCCCGCCAACAGGACCAGCGCCTCGGCCCATCCAGCCGCTCGGAGCTCGATGCTCGTCGACGGGCCGTCCACCTCGACCTCTTCCACCTCCACGAGCGGTGCCACGGCGCGAATTCGATCGGCGATGCCTGGTGTGGCCACCACCCGAAGCTTCCCGCGCCCCTGTTCGTCCACCCCCCCGGCGATGGGAGGTCGCTTGGGCCCCCAACGGACGGTGTCCTCCCGGCTGATCTGTGCGAGCACCGGACGACCATGCTCATCGGCGAGACGCCGCGCCGCTTCCATCACCGGGGAACGATGCGGGCCGTTCGTGGCCTTGGCCCCGAACGCGCCGCCGTTGGCCACCGGTGACGACGGTTCACCCCCGGGTGCACACCAGGCCGCGTCGGGCTCGAGGTAGGCAGGTTCGACCCAGGTGGTTCGCAGTCGAGCCACCCAGTCACCATCGGGGATCTCGAGAGGCCAGCGCACCGGAAGGGTGGATCGTCGACCCTGGACTCGCCTGGCCAGTCGGCGGGCCTCGCTCGACGTCGGGGCGACCACCCATCCTCCATCGGACGCCGGCACCGCCCGCAGGGCATCGGCCGGCGCAGTATCGGCCGAGAAGCCCCCTGCCCCCAGCGCCACCGAGAGTCGAACCCGCTGTTCGACGCCACCCTCGAGCTGTGCCCGTTCCTCCGCCGACGTCTCGACACGTGACGGAAGATCGACCGGTGTCTCGGCAACCCGCAACGACCACGCCTCGCCGATCGTCTGCCAACCGGTGCAGCGACACAGGTGCGCCAGCAACGCCTGTTCGACTGCGTGCACATCGGAGGCATCGTGGCCCGCGCTCCTCAGGGCCTCGAGGCGAAGCATGATGCCCGGGGTGCAGAACCCGCACTGGCTGGCACCCGAGGCCAAGAACGCAGCGCCCCACGCCGCGGCCTGACCGGGGTCGAGGCCTTCGATCGTGGTCACGTGACGACCCACCACCCGACGCACCGGTGTCACGCACGCAACCCGGGGCGCCCCGTCAACCAACACGGTGCAACAGCCACACTGCCCTTGGGGGCTGCAGCCATCCTTCGCTCCGGTGAGACCGAACTCTTCACGGAGGATGTCGAGCAGGTTCCGACCGTCATCGGGAACTTCGATCCGTTGTCCGTTCAGGACCAGGGACAGATCGGGTGGCGACACGACCTGCAGGATACGACTCGCTATCGTGACACCAATGATCCTCCTGTCCCGGCGCCGGTTTCTCGAACTCGGTGCGGCTGCGACTGCGAGTTCTGCGCTGGCGGGATGCGGAGGCTCCGACACCGCCCAGCCGGAACCGCTCGTCGTGGCATTGTTCAGTCCGAATCGGGTGATCGCTGCCGGACTCCCGCAACGCCTGCCGTTCGGGGTGATCGCCAACGGCGCCCCGCTCACCGACTCGGCGGTGCTGCCGGTGCGGGTCTTGGTGGACGGGAAGGTGATCGATGAGCTCGACGTTCCCGGTCGACTGGTCAAGCACGATCACTCTCGTGGGTTCGACAGCACCCAGCACGAACACGCCGATCTCCAGCGCTACTACGCCGTTCGGACGCTCCTACCCGAACCGGGCATCTACGACCTGGAGATCACGATCGGCGAGCGGCGGATGACGCTGCCGGTTCAGGCCTTCGATCGCGCCCAGGTGAGCGTCGCCCTGCCCGGTGACTCATTCCCTCGGCTCGACACACCGACCCTCGATGACGTTCGAGGCGTCGACCCCTTGTGTTCGCTGATCGACGGCCCCTGCGCGTTCCACCAGCAGACAGCTGCGTCCATCCTCGATGAACGTCGACCGCTGGCGCTCCTGGTGGCCACGCCGGCGTTCTGCAGCACCGCGTATTGCGGCCCGAGCCTCGAAACCTTGATCGAGGCCGCACGGGGACCGTTGTTCAGCAGCTCCGACATCGGTTTCGTGCATGTGGAGCCCTGGGCGAACCCGCGAGAAGGACAGGGTCTCAGCGACCCCGGACTGCGGCTCGCCCCCACACCCGGTCAGTTGGGGCTCGAATTCGAGCCGGCGCTCTTCCTCGTGGACCGCAGCGGGATTCTGGTCGAGCGAATCGACAACGTCTTCGACAGCACCGAACTCGACGAAGCGCTGGCGCTGATCAGCTGAGATGGCTGATCCGGGATGGCCGGCCCCGCCAATCACCCAACAGTGGTTGCGGTGGTGACGCGTCGATGCCTGACCCGAAGGTCAGGCATCGACGACCAGAACGGGCAACCCCTGGATCAGCTGAATGACTGACCACAGCCACAGGAGCGAGTGGCGTTGGGGTTGTCGATCGCAAACCCGGCTTGCTGCAGGCCATCCTTGTAGTCGAGGGTCGCTCCCTGGAGCAGCTGGGCGCTGCTGGGATCGACGATCACCTTGACCCCTGGGCCGTAGGTGGCCTGCAGGTCGTCGGCGGCCAACTCGCTGTCGAAGAACATCTCGTAGCTGAAACCACTGCAACCACCGGGCCGGACGGCCACTCGCAACGCAAGCGATTCGTCGCCTTCTTGCTCGAGCAACTCGCGAACCTTCTGCGATGCGGAATCGGTGAGGGTGATCATTCTCGGCCTCCTGTGAGACGCTCCGGTCGGACTGCTGGAGAGACTGCCCCAGCCTACAGGACTGGTCGAACGCCGCCATGGCGGCGTTTGTTCCCTCGGGAGACCATCTACCCTGGTTGCCGTGCGTCAGCCGCCCACCGCGCTCCCCACCAGCCAGGACATCATGGACCTGTTGCGCGGCGTCGTCGATCCCGAGCTCGGCAGCGACATCGTCGAACTCGGGATGGCCAAGGGAGCCACGATCGACGATGCCGGGATCGTGCGGATCACCATTGCTCTGACCAGCATGGGCTGCCCACTCCGAGCACAGATCAAGAACGACGTCGTGGCCCGCATCGAAGCCCTGCCGGGGGTCGAACATGTCCGCATCGACTGGACCGAGCTCTCTGCCGAAGAGAAATCCGAGACGATGTCGATCGCTCGGAAGATCGCCGGGGAACAGGCCACCGAAACGGCCATTCCGCCCACCGCGAGAGTGATCGCCGTCTCGTCGGGCAAGGGCGGCGTGGGAAAGTCCTCGGTCACCGTGAACCTGGCAGCCGCACTCGCCGCCCAAGGACGCGCCGTCGGCCTCATCGACGCCGATATCTGGGGCTTCTCGGTGCCCCGAATGCTCGGTCTCGACGGCCGTTTGGTGGCCGAGCGTCACGACGGCAAGGCGGTCATCACGCCTCACAGTCTGGCAATACCCGGCACCGACGACGGTCCAGCGGGCCGACTCGACGTGGTGTCCATGGGCTTCCTGGTCGAAGACGAGGAGAGCGCCCTGCTGTGGCGAGGTCTCATGTTGAACCGAGCCGTCCAACACTTCCTCGAAGATGTGCGCTGGGCCGATGACCTCGAGTACGTCTTGATCGACATGCCTCCGGGAACCGGCGATGTCGCCATGGGACTCGCCCGGATGCTGCCCCGCACCGAAATGATCGTGGTCACCACCCCGGCGACCGGCGCACAGAAGGTGGCGGCACGAGCCATCACGATGGCTCGCAAGTGTCACGTCCGGGTGGCCGGTGTCGTCGAGAACATGTCTGCCTTCGTCACCGAGGACGGCCGAAGCTACGAGCTGTTCGGTTCAGGCGGCGGCGCTGATCTCGCCGCCAAGGCAGGAGTGCCCCTCATCGGATCGGTCCCGCTCGAACCTGCGGTGTCGACCGGTGGCGACGAGGGATCACCGGTCTCGCTCGGATCCGGGCCGGCTGCGTCGGTCTTCCGGGACATCGCCCGGCAGCTGTCGACCGACATCTCCCCACCGATCGCAATGCAAGCGTGCAGCTCACGTTTGCTGCGTCTGGTCGAGCTCGCTCTGGATGCGGCCGACCAGCACGACGCTTCTTGATCGATTCCGGGACCGACATTCGTGATCTGTGTCACTCGAGATCTGTGGTCACTCGAGATCTGTTGCACTCCTGTGGGTCGTGAGCACCCTGACGCGACAACGTGTGGCCTTCAGAGGCCCAGGGTCTGCTTTGCATTCTCGTTGAACTGACCATGGCCCGGAGCCAAGGCTCGCAGACGGTAGCTCTTCACCTTGGCGGGGAGATCTTCCGGGATTCCCTCGTCCAGGTGGTCGCCGATCAGCAACGCTCGCTCTTGTTCGAGCACGAAGATGTGCTTGCCCGAGGACGGTTCCCCGGCGGACATGGCGATGATACGGAATTCGGTGGCATCGATCTTGTAGCCGTCGCCCAGTACCTCATCCGCACCATCGAAGCCTGCTGGTGCGACCAACTCGGCTCCGGTCATTTCCTTGAGCTTGCGGGCCCCGCCGGCGTAGTAGTCGCTGGTGTCGGTCATGATGATCCAGCGGATCCGATCGCCACCGCAACCGCACAGCACGTCGAGGTGCATCGTATCGACCGGTCCTGGGTCGACGATGACGATCTCGTCGATGCCGACCAGATAGGTGTTCAAGCCCGGCTCGCCGTCCTCGCCTGGGCGAGCAATGCGGCGAAGCAACGGGCTCAGTGCCCGCGCAACGCTCGGAGTGATCGGTGGGGGCGGTGTAGGTTCTTCAACGCTCATCGGTACTCCTAGGTCGGTCCAGCTCGCGCTGGGCCGATTGCGAGGGCTTCGGCCGGTCATCGACGACGGTGACGTCGATGACATCGGAGCCGAACCTCTTGGTGAACCCGGTCCAACGACTGGCCCGGGCGAACGCGAGCGGCCGGATCAGTCGGTGAACCGGCGGCAGTAGCAGCAACGCGCCGAGGCCGCTGGAAACCAATCCGGGGACGACCAACAAGACGCCCGCGAAGAGATTTGCCGTGCCGTCAACGATATTCCCCGAGTCGAGGCGACCATTCGCCGCAACCGACCCGAGGGTGTTGCTCATCATTCGGGCGCCTTGACGTCGCACCACCCGTGTCCCGATCAGACCGGAAACAAGCATCAACAACAGGAGTGGAAGTACGCCGATGAGCCTTGCCACGACGACGCTCACCACAATTTCTGCAGCGAGGAACGTGAGGAGCAGAACGCCCACCGGCCCGAACATAAGCCTTCAGTCTACCGGGCGGGATTTTCTCCCCCGCGCCTAACTGCCTGGCGACTCACCGGCACCTATCCTCGGCACTGTGACCGCTCCTGCCGATCGTCCGCCGTCCGTCGATGCTCTGGCGCGATCACTGGCGAGTTCGACCACCGGTTCGAGGCCCAATGTCGAGCTTCCACATCCGTTGCGAGT
>JAHECQ010000285.1 GCA_024641625.1 Acidimicrobiales bacterium
GCGAGCGAACGACTGGTGGCGGCGACCGCGGCCACCACATGGCCTTCGTACAGGACCTTGTCGCGGGCGATGACGTTGCTCACCATGTCCTTGTCACGGCCGGCAGCCTCGGGGAAGTCGGCGCCGGTGATGACGGCCTTGACCCCTGGCATGGCCTCGGCCTCGGTGGTGTCGATCGACACGATCTTGGCATGAGCATGCGGCGAACGCAGCACCGCGCCCTGGAGCATGCCGGGCAGGTACAGGTCGGCGCCGAACTTGGCCCGACCGGTGACCTTGTCGAAGCCGTCGGGACGGATCGGCCGGGTCCCCACCCACTTGTAGCCGGGCTTGGTGGTTGCTGGATCTTCGGCAATGGTCATGCCTGAACCTTCCCATTCTCACGGAGCTGGACAGCGGCTTCCTTGACTGACCGGACGATCTTGTCATAACCCGTGCAACGGCACAGGTTGCCCGCAAGGGCATAGCGGATTTCGGTCTCGGTGGGGTCAGGGTTGTGATCGAGCAACACCTTCGCCGCAATGAGGAAGCCCGGGGTGCACACGCCGCACTGCAGCGCAGCCCCTTCGAGGAAGCACTGCTGCAACGGGTGCAGGTGGTCACCATCGGCCAAGCCCTCGACGGTGACAATGGTCGCGCCGGCTGCTTCGGGGGCGAACACCAAGCAGGAATCGGTGAGATCGCCGTTGAAGATGATCGAGCAGGCGCCGCAATCGCCGGTCCCACAACCTTCCTTCACGCCGGTGAGCCCGACGTTGTCGCGTAGGGCGTTGAGCAGCGATTCGCCATCCTCGGTCAGGAAGTCGACCTCGTCACCGTTGATGGTGCAGGTCACGTGGGTCTTGGTGGACTGTTGGGTCTCGGACATGGAATCCTTCTCGTGCTCAGCGGGCCGTTGCCCGAGCGATGGACATGATGACGGCTCGGCGTGCGAGAACGCCGGCGACGTGACGGCGGTACTTGATGGTGCCGCGCTTGTCGTCGATGGGGTTGCAGGCGGCACTGGCGGCGGCGGTGACAGCGGCCAGCACCTCCTCCGATGGAGACCCATCGACCACCGCCGCGCCGGTCAGGGCAGCCTCGGCATCGGGGACGCGGACCACGGTGGGGGCCACGGCGCCGAGCGCGAGCAAGGCCGAGGCAATGTTGCCGTTGGCGTCGAGGTTCACCCGAGCCCCGGCGCCGACCACGGCGATATCCATCTCGGTGCGGGGCGTGAGGCGGAAGTAGGCATCGCCACTGTGGGCAGGTGGATGATCGAGTTCGAACTCGACGATGAACTCACCCGGGGCGAGCGACGTGCGACCGGGCCCGGTCGGGACGTCCTGGACCAGGATGGTCCGCGTACCCGATCCCGAGGCGATCACGGCGCGGGCGCCGTTGGCCACCAGAGCAGGGACCGAATCAGCGGCCGGCGAACTGTTGCACAGATTGCCGCCGAGGCTCGAGCGGCTCTGCACCTGGTCGGAGCCGATGAGCCCGGCTGCTTCGGCCACACCGGGGAACAGGGCGACGAAGTCGGGGTTCGTCGTGAGTCGAACGGTGGGCGTGGCCGCCCCGATCACCCACATCGAGCCGTTGTTCACGACCGACGTGAGGCGGGCGATGCCCTTGAGGTCGATGAGCCCTTCAGGGGCCGGGCGGCCTGATCGCATCTGGGGCACGACGTCGGTTGCCCCGGCGAACACCCGCCGGTTGGGTCCCGACGACAACAGCTCCACCGCTTCTTCGATGGTCGATGGACTGAAATACTGCACGGGCATTCCCCCTGGGTTTGAAGGTCACCGAGAACCTACTGGGAGCACACCTGCCCTGTCACGCCCAATGGTCATCAAACCGACGCAGATCGAATCGACGCGGATCGAACTGACGCAGATCAGACCCTGCGCAGCACCAACACCGCCACGTCGTCGTGGATCGGTCCGCCGGCGAAGTCCCTGGCCGCTTCGACCAGCACCTTGGTGAGCACCTCCGGTGAGGCGGTGGGGTCGCGCCGAATCATGTTGGCCACCCCGTCCTCGCCGAAGAGCACATCGCCCCGCCGAGCCTCGGCCAGGCCGTCGGTGTAGAGCACGGCCATGTCATCGACGTTCCACGCGATCTCACGCGAGTGATAGGGAGCCTTGGGATCGAGCATCAGCAAGGGGCCCGTGGCCCCGAGTGGCCGTACCTCTCGACCATGCCACACGAACGCAGCCGGGTGTCCGGCCGAGGCGTAGCGCAGTGTCTCGGCCTCGGTGTCGAACACCAGCACCACGAGCGAGATGAACTCCTCGCCCCGCTCGAGCACCGACATCTGGGCGTTCAGGCTCTCGACCGCCTGACCGGGGTCGCGGTACTGGAGCAGGAAGGCTCGCAGCAGATATTTGGCCTGCAGCGCGGTGATCGAAGGCTCGATGCCGTGGCCGGTCACGTCCCCGATCACGGCGGCAACGCGGTCGCCGTCGACCCGGAAGACGTCGTAGAAATCGCCGGCCATCGCTCCCGCACCGGGCTGGTAGGCGCTGCCGATCTCGAAGCCGGGGAAGGCCGGCAACTCCGGGGGTGCCAGGCGGGCCGCCCACTGCAACGGCGCGAGCTGTTCCTGGGTCAGGACTTCGCGCGCCCGCTGGTCGAGCTCGGACCGACTGGCGGCGATGCGGGCCACTTCGGCCAGGTCCTTGCGGCGCATGACGGTGAGCAACGACGGGATGGCCAGCAGCCCCGAGGACAGGAGGAGGAACGACGGCGCGTCGAAGACTGCGAGGAGCACCAACACCACGGCCGAACCCAGCGCCCCGACCGCGGACTGGAAGTCGCGGCGGTACTCGGCCCAGGCGAGGCGCCACAGATCGGGGTCGGCCGCCTGGGCGGTCAGCCGCGTCGCCACCCGCCGTCGACCGATGGTGGCGCGAACCCAGACCACCGCGGCCACGGCACAGACCGCCGCGGCTATTGCGGGGACCAGCCGTTCCATCCGCGAAGCCTACTCGTTCCGCTTGCGCACTCGAAGCTTTATCGGCGTCGGGCCGAACTCGAACGCCTCCCGGAGGCTGCGTTCGATGTAGCGAAGGTAGTGTCCGGGCAGATCACGGTTGGCGAACAACGTGAACGTCGGCGGATCGACGGCGCCCTGGGTGGCGTAGAGAATGCGGCCACCCGAAGGAGCCGGCTGCATCTGTTGTGCCCGGCGGATGACGTCGTTCACCTTCTTGGTCGGCACTCGATGCGAGTAGGCGTCGATGGCGATGTTCATCGAGGGTAGGAGCTTTTCGACGCCTCGACCGGTGAGCGCCGACACGCGGTGCACCGCGACCTCCGGCAGGAAGCTGAGTCGTCGGGCGATCTGGTCCGCCAGATCGAGACGCTGCTCGGTGTCGAGGAGGTCCCACTTGTTCAGCACGATCACGATGGGGCACCCGGCGGCGTCGACTCGCTCGGCCAGACGCTGATCCTGTTGGGTCACACCTTCGCTGGCGTCGATGACCAGCAGCGCAATATCGGCGGTGTCGACGGCCTTGAGCGCCCGCATGACCGAGTAGTACTCGGTGTCCTCGTCGATCCGACTGCGTCGCCGCATGCCGGCGGTGTCGAGAAACCGCACCGGCCCCGCCGAGGTGGCCACCACGGTGTCGACCGTGTCACGGGTCGTTCCGGGCATGTCGTGCACGACCGACCGGTCCTCGCCGATGAGCCGATTGAAGAGCGTCGACTTGCCGACGTTGGGACGACCCACGAGCGCCACACCGAAGATTCGACGGGCGTGCTCATCCTCTTCCTCCGCCTCACCATCCTCCGCCGGCAGGGCAGCCACCAGATCGTCGAGGAGGTCGCCCACTCCCCTGCCGTGGAGCGAACTCACCGGATACGGGGTACCGAGGCCGAGCGAGACGAGTTCCCACACCTGATCGACGTGGGCCGCGTCGTCGACCTTGTTGGCCACGACCAACACCGGGATGTCAACCGCCCGAATGCGCCGGACGATGTGTTCATCCTCCTCGGTCACCCCGACCGATGCGTCGAGCACCAGCAGCAGGACGTCGGCGGTGTCGATGGCGGCCTCGGATTGCCTGGAGACCTTGCGTTCGATCTCGCTTCCCCCGGCCAGCCAACCTCCGGTGTCGACCAGCGTGAACTCCCGACCCTGCCACTCGGCGTCGACCGCCTTGCGGTCGCGGGTGACGCCGGGCTTCTCCTCGACGATCGCCTCGCGTCGACCGATGACCCGGTTGAGCAGCGTCGACTTGCCGACATTCGGTCGGCCGACGATGGCCACGATCGGCTTCATACTGACTCCACGACTGGCCCGAGGGCCCTCTTCGCCAGATCGGACTGATCGGACTGATGGTGTTGATCCTGATGGTGTTGATCCTGATGGTGTTGATCGTGATGGTGTTGATCGTGATGGTGCTGGTCGGCTCGGTCCGACAGCCCGAGCGCTCGTCGAAGCGAGATGCCGTCGGTGGCGACCACCTCCACCGAACGAGGCAGATCCCGGGGTGACGTGCCGTCGAGGAAGACCCCTCGGGTCAGGCACACGTCGGGCAACAGGTAGCGATGCCCGGCCGGCTCGTCGGCCAGGACACGGGCGATGTCGTCACCGACCATGAGTCCGGTGACACCGATGTTGCCCCCGAAGAAGCGATTCGGGACCTCGATGACGCGAACATCACCACGATCGAGCGACGCCAGGAGGGGGCGGAGCACTGCGGCACCGTAGGGACCGGTGAGGATGCCGACCGGGGCGGTCGGTCTCGGCCGGAGCATCACGCGGCTGGGCGCCGGGTCCGACCCGGCATCGGGCTCCGAAGCGAGGCGACGGGGGGCACGGTAGCCCTCGGCCGGAGCGGCATCGATCGACGCGAAGAACCCCGAGCGGGGACCGATCGGGGTGTCCGTCGCACCATTGAACTCGAGCTCGAAGCTGCGCGCCATGCCGATGCCGTCCTCGTGGAGCGCGAAGGTCCCGTAGGTCTCCTTCGGCGGAAAGGTCCGATGGGCCAACAGGTAGTACTCGTCGGCGGCGTACACGAGGCGGCGACCGAGCAACTCGAGGAAGGTGGCCTGCCACTGCTCGACGATGTCGATCACCCGAGCGGCCTCGGCCGCACTGTGGGGTCGCATGGTCGCTTCCGACGAATGATCGCTGATGCCGAGGGGTACCACGGCGAGCGAGGCCAGCTCTGCGTACTCGTCGAGCACCCCGGCCAGCGTCCACTCGAGGGCGTCCCCGTCGTTCACCCCCGGACAGACGACGATCTGTCCATGGATCTCGATCCCATGATCGAGCAATGCCCGGAGCCACCGCAGGCTGGTTGCGCCTCGCCGATTCCGCAACATGTCGGCCCGGAGATCGGGATCGGTG
>JAHECQ010000286.1 GCA_024641625.1 Acidimicrobiales bacterium
CGGGACGGCCGAGCCATTCCCTTCTGGCGAATGGCCACCGAGTCCGTGGCCTCGCTCACCAGCCGGGCCGAGGCCATGGTGGCGGCCGCCATGGCCGCTGTCGGCGAACCATCGCCCCCACCGGTCCGGATCGTCGAGACCGCATCGGTGCCCGGTGGAGGTACGTTGCCGGGCGTCACGTTCCCGAGCATCGGAATCTCGCTGCCTGGCGACCAGGTTGATCGGCTTCGAGAACGGGACCGGCCCCTGGTGGCCCGGGTCGAGGGCTCGTCCACCATCCTCGACCTCCGAACCGTCGACCCCCGAGACGACCCTGAGGTCATCCGCGCCCTCATCGACACGCCGGCAGTGACATCGTGACCGTCATCGCCACCGCGGGCCACGTCGACCACGGCAAATCGACGTTGGTGCTGACCCTGACCGGCACCGACCCTGACCGCCTTGCCGAGGAGAAGGAGCGAGGACTCACGATCGATCTGGGTTTCGCCGCTGCGACCTTGCCTTCGGGGGAGTCGCTGTCGTTCATCGACGTACCCGGTCATGTTCGCTTCCTGCGCAACATGCTTGCCGGCGTGGGCGCCGTCCAGGGTTGTCTGTTCGTCGTGGCCGCCACCGAGGGATGGAAGCCGCAGTCGGAGGAGCACCTGCGAATTCTCGATCTCCTCGGCATCGAACGAGGAGTGATCGCCCTGACCAAGGTCGATCTCGTCGACGAGGAACTGCTCGAGCTTGCGCTGCTGGACGTGGAGGAACACGTCGAGGGCACGTTCCTCGCCCGCGCCCCGATCGTGCCGGTCAGCGCCACGACCGGTATCGGGATGACACAGCTCCTCGGCGCCCTCGACGACTTACGCGTTGCGCTCGGACCACCGACCGACATCGGTCGACCACGTCTCTGGGTCGATCGAGCGTTCGCACCGGCGGGGGCGGGAACCGTGGTCACCGGCACCCTCACCAACGGATCTCTCAGCGTCGGCGACGAGATGATGTTGGCACCCGGCAATCGAGCGGTTCGGGTGCGAGCGCTCCAGAATCATCACCACAGTGTGGATCGGGTCGGACCGGGAAATCGTGTCGCCGTGAACCTGACGGGCATCGGCCGCACCGACACCGGGCGAGGTGATGTCCTGGTCGCCAGCGGAGCCTGGCATCACACTGCCGTGCTCGATGCCGAACTCACGGTCCTCGACTCGCTCGACCACGAGCTCAGTCGCCGGGGAGCCTATGCGGCGTACTTCGGTTCGGGTGAGTTCCCGGCACGCGTCCGAGTGCTGGGCGCCGATCACCTGGCTCCGGGCGAGACCGGCTTGGTGCGTCTCTACCTCCAAAGCAGAATTCCGCTTCTCCCAGGCGATCGCTTCATCCTCCGTGAGCGCGGACGAGACGAGACCGTCGGGGGAGGCGAGGTCCTCGATGTCGACCCGAAGCGTCCTGCTTCCAAGGCAACGCCCGACCGGAGTGTCGATCGCCTGGTCGCCGAGCGCGGTTGGATCACCGTTACCGATCTCCTTCGCATCAGCGGGCAGGAGCGGCCGGCCTCGGTCGGACAGTGGGTCGTCGATCCGACACTGCTCGAGGCGCGCCAGGCGATCGTGCGAGAACGAGTTGCGACAGCCGGCCCGCTGGGACTCGACATCGCATCCCTCGACGCACGCGATCGCGAACTCCTCGCCTTGTTGGAGGACGTGAAGGTCGATGCAGGACGGGCGGTCATCGGCGAGCCCGATGACCCGCTCGCCGATCACCCTTGGCTCGCACTGCTCGAACAATCGCCGATGAACCCACCGGGGCCCGACGGATTCGACCGCAACGAGGTCCGAGAGCTGGTGCGCAGGGGCACGGTCGTCGAACAAGACGGCGTGTACTTCGCAGCGTCAGCGCTCGACCAGGCGGCCCGACGACTGGCCGCAGCGTTCGTGCAACGCCCAGAGGGCATGACTGTGGCCGAGATCCGCGACCTGTTCGGCACCACCCGAAAGTACGTGCTGCCGCTGCTGGCCTGGTTCGATCGCACCGGCATCACCCGACGCCGCGACGACTTGCGGGTCGGCGGACCGCGACTGCCCGAACCGGGATGAGGCGATCTCGTTCGAGGTCAGCGCGCTAGCGCCAACCCTGGGTGGTGATGATGACGGCGCCGGACCGCTGATCACCGGACCCCCCGCTCATGAGATCTCGGCGCTCATTCTCGGTCAGACCTCCCCAGATGCCGTGTTGCTCACGAATGGCCAGTGCATAGGAAAGACATTCGTTCTGCACCGAGCAGGTTTGGCAGATCTCCTTGGCCCGCTGTTCGCGAAGTCGCTTCTCGGAGCGACGCTCGAGCCGGCCGGGAGGAAAGAAGATGGTCTGGCTCGGACCACGACAAGCAGCCAAGTGCTGCCAAACATCTTCCGAACGCTGCGTACTCAACTTCGGCCCCCTTCCTACCGCCCAACGGACACTATGTCCCCGAGTCAGCGCAGCACAAGCGGCCGGGCACGACTTGTGGGGAATCGTTCCTACTTGGTCGGTTCGACCGTCTCCTCGACGGTCGTTTCGGGGTCGCGGGCGCGATCGCGATAGTCGCGTGCCGCGCCCTCGAGTGGTGCCACCTCGAGGAGCATTCGATGGATTCCGATGACTTTCACCTGATCGCCGGCCTTGAGAGGTGTTGCCCGGTTGGTGAACGCACGCCACGATGCCTCGCGTATCTGGACCGAGCCCTCGGGTGAGATGTCAGTCATCGCCTCGCCCAGTTCGCCGATCATCCACGATCGTCCAATCGTGGGCGAGCTGAAGCGCGTGCGGACCATCGAGGGCATACCGGTATAGGCGTACAGTGCTGCGCCGACCACGCCAACGATCAACGTCACCCACGACACCCGCAGTCCGTCGTAGAGGAACCAGCTGCCCAGCATGAAGCAGAACATCCCCACGGCGCTGTAGAGCCGGGGCATGTTGGTCTGAATGTCGATGGCGAAGGCAAGCACCGACGCGATGAGCAGAGCGACGGCCACGCTCCGAACGGGAAGGGTGGCCAGTCCGTAACAGCCCATGATGAGACAGAAGGCACCGATGACCCCGGCGATCCCGACACCTGCCGTGAACAGTTCGAACACGAGGAGGGCCAAGCCACCCACGAAGAGCAAGTAGGCAACCTCCGGGCTCGACACCGTGTGGAACAACTGACCACTGAGCGGTAGCTGCACGAAGCGGGGCTCGGTGAGTTCGGCCGGATCGGAGGTGTCGGCCGGCGAGCGATAGCCGTCGAAGTAGGTGAGGAACTCACGCAGAACGGAGATGTTGGTGAGCTTGCACTCCATCGACTCGCAGGCGGGGTCCGGAGCCACGGTGGTGATACCGAGCTCGAGGGCATCGGGAGCCGAAACCGATGTGGTCTCCAAACGCTCGGTCGCCTCACCGAAGGGGTCGGTGCCCAAACGAAGCGGTCCGGTCTCACCCACGCGGGATCCGACCGAGACGCCGACGAAGTCGGCGACCCCGAGCAGCTCGGCCGAACCACCGAGCGCCACTGACCCACTGGGGCCTACCCAGATCCCGACTTGAATCGGCGAGTCGCGGAGTCGTTCCGCCAGCTCGATGAATTCATCCTGATCGAGCACGCTTCCGGGACTGTCGAGTTGCAGCAACACCCCCAGCACGCCGTCATTCTCGGCTCGGGTGAGTTCACGCAGGAGAAAGTCGCGAACGACCGGATCGAGCAATCCCGAGACCTCGATGATGCGGACCTGATTCGGGTTGACCTCGGCCGCAGTCCCTTCGACCCGAGGAAGCCCATCGGTTGCCGACACCGGCCCGGAGCCGACTTGCAGGAGCAGGAGGAGCAGTCCGGTGACGGCCGAAAGAGTGCCGGACAGCCGGGCTAGCCTCCGGGGCAGTGACTTGGTTCTTCGCTGCATCACGAGTCCTGATCGTCGCCGGTAAGGGAGGTGTGGGCAAAACCACGTTAGGGGCAACTTTGGGTGTCGCGGCTGCCCAGGCCGGGATCGACACCCTGCTGGTTCAAACCTCGCTGGTTCAAACCTCGCTGGTTCAAACCTCGCTGGTTCAAACCTCGCTGGTTCAAACCTCACCCACCGGAGCCACACCGGCCCGAAGCGACCGGGGCCATGGCGCCACGGATCCGATCGGTCGGATGTTCGGTGTTGCGCCACTCGGTCATGCGCCATCGGATCTGCTCGATCGGTCGACCGTGACCGGTCGCCTCAGGGCCTGCACGCTGTCGGCCGACCAGGCGCTGCTCGACTATCTCGAGTTCCATGGCCTGGATCGTTTCGCCAAACGTGGCCTGCCTTCTGGCTCACGTGCCCTCGAGATGCTGACCGCCGCCATTCCGGGGATCCGAGATCTGCTCGTGCTGGGCAAGATTCGCCAGCTCGAGGCCTCGAACGCGGCCCAGTGGATCATCGTCGATGCACCCTCGTCCGGCCACGCCATCACCTTCTTGCGATCGGCGTCGGGATTGGCCGAGACCGGGAGCGGTCCGATCGCCGAGCAGGCTCGGCTCGCCTCGGAATTCCTGCTCGACGCCGACCGCTGCCAGGTCTCTCTCGTCACCCTGGCCGAAGAGACTCCCATCACCGAGACGATCGAAACCGCCTTTGCGCTCGAGGAACAGTTGGGGGTGAAGCTGGCACCCGTCCTGGTGAACGAACGCTGGCCTGACCTCGCCGGCCTCGAGGAGGCCGCACGTCGAGGAGATGGCCGTCGCGCCGCGACCCGCCGTCGACGCGCCGCCGCCGAACTCCGACTGCGTCGAATGCGTGCGCAGGCCACCGAGATCGCTCGCCTGCATGCCGAACTGCCCCTGCCGACCCTCGAGCTCCCCCATCTCGGGTTGGTCGGACCATTGGAGGATGCAGCCGACCACCGCAGCGCGCTTCGATCTCGTCCTGACCTCGAGGACCTCCGAACCTTGGCTTCCTGGGTCCGACCCGAGCGCCTCAGGAATGCACCTGGCCCCGAATTCGTCGGCAACGTCGGCACCGCAACCGACGCGCCGAGCACCGAGACTCCCGACGCCGGGGCGCTCGAGAGCGTCGCCACCTCGCCGCGCTCCCGTCCATCACCCCTCGGGTCGGACTCCCCGATCCGCACCGCCCGGGTGATCATCTGCCTCGGCCCCGGAGGAGTGGGCAAGACAACCACGGCTGCAGCCATGGCCATGGCCGCAGCCGCTACCGGGAGACGGGTGGCGCTGATCACCGTCGATCCGGCTCGACGGTTGGCTGATGCGCTCGGCCTCGAGACGCTCGGACACCAACCTGAGCTCCTCGAGGGACCGTGGCTGTCGGATCACCGAGATCACGGGGGATCGCTGTCGGCCTGCATGCTCGACA
>JAHECQ010000014.1 GCA_024641625.1 Acidimicrobiales bacterium
GGTCGTGTCGGTGGCCGCAGGGTTCGGATCGGTGTTCGGGATCCCGCTGGCGGGTACGGTGTTCGCGCTCGAGGTGCAGCCTCTGCGTAGTGCCGGCCCGAGGTATCACTTCGGTGCGTCCTGGCGGGCGCTTCTGCCCGCGTTGTGTGCGGCGCTCGTCGGCGATCGGGTCGTGCGATTGCTCGGGCATCATCACGCCGTTCGACCAACCTTCGATCATGCGCTGTCGGTGACCCTGGCATTCAAACTGGTGATCATCGGTCTGTCGAGTGGCGCTGCGTCCTGGGTGTTCAAACGCCTGACGGGGGGCGTCAAGGACATCTTGGCCGACCGCGTCGCATGGTCGCCGTTGCGTCCCGCCCTCGGCGGAGCGGCGATCGTCGGTCTTGCCGTCGTCTTCGGGCAGCAGTATCTGTCGCTGTCGCTCCCGTTGCTCGATCAGGCGTTCGAGGGCGATCGCATGACCTTCGCCGTGTTCGCGCTCAAGATCATCTTCACTGCCATCACCGTCGGCTCGGGTTTCCCCGGGGGAGAGGTCACTCCGCTGTTCGTGATCGGAGGTACGTTGGGCGCTGCCCTGGCTGCGCCGCTCGGTCTCCCGGTGGTGTTGTGCACCTCCATCGGGCTGGCAGCCGTGTTTGCCGGTGCCGCCCGGGCCCCGGTGGCGTGCGCGATCATGGCGGCCGAACTCTATGGCCTCGGAGCCCTGGTGCCGGCCGCCATCGCCTGCGGGGCCGCGTTCCTCACGTCGGGCCGGCGAGGGCTCTACACCGTGGTCACTCGCCGTCAGTGAAGCTGGTGGCGAGGGCGGGGTTGGCCAACTGGTGGAGTGCGAGGTTGCGCTGTTCGATCTCGACGAGGTGCTCGGGGTGCGAGAGCACCCAGAATCGCCGTTCGATCGAGGCATCGATCACACATTCGGCCACCTCCGCAGGGTCCATGCCACGCTCGGCCAGTGCGGCGGCCACGTTGGCGTTGCGCCGGCGGGCGTCCTCGTTCACGACCGTGCCCGTCCGTTGGCGCCGGAGGTGGGCCGGTCGGTTGCGTTGCGCGGTGATGATGTTGGTCTTGACCACCCCCGGGCACAGCACCGAGACACCCACGTTCGCCTCGTCGTCACGTTCCATTTCGTGGAACAGCGTCTCCATGAGGCCGACCACCGCGAACTTGGAGGCGTTGTAGGGGCCGAGGCCGGGCGTTGCCGTGAGGCCCGCAACCGAGGCGGTGGCCATGATGTGGGCTTCATCGGCCGCCCGCAGGTGGGGAAGAAAGTACTGAATGCCGTGGATGACGCCCCAGAGGTTGACGTCGATGACCCATTTCCAGTCGACCAGTTGCTGATCCTTGATCAGTCCGCCACCGCCCACTCCGGCGTTGTTGCACACGACGTGGACCTCGCCGAACCGCTCGATGGTGGCGTCGGCCAGCGCCTCGACCGATGCTGCATCGGAGACGTCGACCTTCACCCCGAGGGTCTCGGTACCGCCGGCCTCGAGCAGGCCAACTGTCTCGGTGCGAGCATCGTCCTGGACGTCGGCAACGACGATCTTCGAGCCACGGGCGGCATAGCCCAAAGCCAGAGCACGTCCGATGCCCGAGCCGGCTCCGGTGACGACGACCACGCGATCCTTCAGCGATCTCATCCGGCTATTCCATCATCGCATTCACTCGCTGCATGGCATCGATGAACTCCTCGACCATTTCGAGCACGACCCGGTCGGCCTTCTTCGACTCGTTCAT
Source organism: Acidimicrobiales bacterium (assembly GCA_024641625.1). Classification (GTDB taxonomy): domain Bacteria; phylum Actinomycetota; class Acidimicrobiia; order Acidimicrobiales; family SZUA-35; genus JAHECQ01. The sequence goes on from JAHECQ010000014.1 coordinate 1,741, forward strand.
GCTGCCGACGATCTGCCCGACGAAGTAGTTGGCCAGCTTGACCGCCCCTTCGTTCTGCGCATTCATTGCCGCCCGGTCGATACGGCGACTGGCCCGACCGATCAGCATGGGTTGGAGCGGCATGCCGAGGGTGCCCGGGGAGTTCGGGCCCTCCCATTCGTCGGTCCAGGCCGAGCGCAGCTGACGGGCCGGCTTGCCGGTCCGAGAACGCGAGCGAAGGGTGTCCGACGAGGAGGCAGCGAGAAACTTCTCTTTCACTGCCGGATGCGTCTCGGCTTCCTCGGTGGTGAGCCACACCGAACCGCACCACACGCCTTCGGCCCCGAGGGCGAGTGACGCGGCCATCTGGCGTCCGGTTCCGATGCCGCCTGCAGCGAGCACCGGAACGGGAGCCACCGCATCGACGATCTCGGGTACCAGGACCATCGTGCCGATCTCGCCGGTGTGTCCGCCGGCCTCGTGTCCCTGGGCGATGATGATGTCGACCCCCGCCGCCACGTGGCGGACGGCATGTGACTTCTTTCCGGCGAGCGCTCCCACCAGCACCCCGCTGGAGTGAGCCCGTTCGATCATGTCGGGTGGGGGCGGCCCGAGCGCGTTGACGATGAGTGAGATCGGGTGGCTGAACGCGACATCCATCAACGGCACGGCCTGGTCATAGGTCATCGGCGGTTCGGACTCGCCGGCGATCGCACCCAGCTTCTCCTCGGCCGGCAGCTCGGGGATGTCGTATCGCTTCAGCAGATCGTCGAGGAACGCTCGGTGTTCGGGCGGAATCATGTCCTTCAACGCGCCGACCGACAGCCCTCCTTCTTCCTTGCCTTCGTATTTGGCAGGGACGATGATGTCGACCCCGAAGGGTCGCTTGCCGACCTCGTCGGCGATCCATTTGAGATCGATGTCGAGCTGCTCGGGGGTGTGGCCTGCCGCCCCCAGAACGCCGTAGCCGCCGGCCTTGGTCACTGCGGCCACGACGTCTCGGCAATGGGTGAAGGCAAGGATGGGGAACTCGATCCCCAACATCTCACAGATCTTGGTTTTCATGTCCTGAACTTAGTGGATGGGGATTGTGTGCCCTAAACCTCTTGGGAAGGTCCGGGGCATCTCGGCGCTGACAACGAGCAGAGGGGAAGTCATGCCGGAGAAACCGTTCAATGGACGATTGTCGGAGAAGGTCGCACTGATCACCGGTGCGGGCACCGGTATCGGGCGAGAGGCCGCCGTGTTGTTCGCCCGCGAGGGTGCCAGCGTCGTGATTGCCGAAATCGATCACGAGTTGGGTCTGGCCACCGAGCAGCTCATTCGGAGTGCGGGTGGCGAAGCCGTCTTCGTCGCCACCGACGTGACCGACGAGGATCAGGTGCGCAGTGCGGTCGACGCCGCCGTCTCGACCTACGGTCGACTCAACGTGCTGTACAACTGCGCAGGCGGTTCGATTCCCGAAGATGCCCCGGTGACCGACGTGGACATGGACGTCTGGGATTTCACCATGTCATTGGATCTGAAGGGGCCATTTCTCTGTTGCCGGCACGGCATCCCGAAACTGATCGAAGCCGGTGGCGGGACGATTGTGAACATGTCCTCGACCGCGGCGCTGATGGGCATGCGTATGCACGTCTACAGTGCGGCCAAGGGTGGAGTGATCTCGCTCACCAAGGCGCTGGCTCGTCAATATGGGCGAAGCGGTGTTCGGGTCAACGCCATCTGTCCCGGCTACGTGCTCACCGACCGGGTCAGTGCTCGCTTCTCCCAGCCTGGGCCAGGGGGCGATTCCTCGCAGGAGGACCAGGCGCGCCGTCGTTGGCCCTTCGGCGTCGGGGATCCGGTCGACATTGCCAATATCGCCTTGTTCCTGGCCTCGGACGAGAGCCGGATGATTCAGGGAGCGGCCATTCCGGCCGATGGCGGAATGTCGTACAGCTGACTGGGTGATCAAGCACTGGGTGATCAAGCACTGGGTGATCAAGCACTGGGTCTACTCGGCATCCCTGGCCCGCAACGCCGCATGGATCTTCTCGCCTTCGGCCACGATCGGCGCGAGCATCTCGGCGGTGCCGGTGCCGATCAGGGTGCGAGCAGTCGGATCGGGATCGAAGGCGGCGGCGAGGATCGCCTCGGTGACCGGCGTGAGATCCTCCTTGCCCACCATGCGAGCCTCGTAGGCCTCGATGGCGGCCCGAGCCCTCGGGTACCGAGTGTCGGGCCGCTCGGCCTCGATGCGATTGGCCACGATGGACGTGTTGAACCCACCGGGCACGACCGTCACGACCCGTATCCCGAAGGGCTGCAGTTCGATGTCCATGCCGAGGGAGATGGCGTCAAGAGCGTGTTTGGTGGCGCAATAGGCGCTGTAGAACCCTGACGACAGGAGCGCGCCGATCGAGGTCACGTTGACGATCCGGCCGGTGTGATGCTCGACCATCGAGGGCAACACCGCCTTCATGAGTGCGAACGGCCCGAAGAAGTTCGTCTCGAACTGGGCGCGAACGATCTCGTCGGGCAACTCCTCGGCTGGTCCGAGCGATGAGATGCCGGCATTGTTCACCAGCACGTCGATCTGACCGAACCGGTCGAGCACCCGTTCGACCGTGGCTGTTCGCGACGCCTCGTCGATGACATCGAGCGGTTCGACGGTGATCCCGTCGACGTCGGCCAGGTCCTGGGCCGCCGCCGGTCGCCGCATGGTGGCGATGGTCTCGTGACCACGAGCGGCGAAGGCGAGCGCGGCGGCCCGGCCGAATCCCGAGCTGCATCCGGTGATCAGCACCACTGCCATGGGTGCCAGGGTAGGGGACGCTACGGGGGTTAAGGTTGGACGAGCAACCAGGAGGTCAGGATGACTGTCGCCGACCGGGATCGAGAGCCCCACCCGCACCTGGAGAACCGCCGGCCGGGCCAGTACCGACTTGACGATCGCTTCCTCGCCGACGCGGGAACGGTGTTCCTCACCGGCATCCAGGCCTTGGCCCGACTCCCGATGGAGCAGCTGCGTGCCGATCGACGCGTCGGGCTGAACACAGCGGCCTTCGTATCGGGCTACCAGGGATCGCCGCTCGGCGGCTTCGGAGAAGCGGTGGTGTCGGCCGCCCGTCTGGCACCCGAGTTGCCCATCGTCTTCCAGCCAGGAATGAACGAGGAGTACGGCGCCAGCGCGGTCATGGGCTCGCAACTGGCCGCCATCCAACCCGACTGCCGCTACGACGGCATCGTGGGGCTGTGGTACGGCAAGGCACCGGGCGTGGATCGGGCGGCGGACGCGCTGCGTCACGCCGTGTACACGGGCACCTCGATGCACGGCGGAGCGGTGGCCATCGTCGGCGACGACTCCGCAGCCAAGAGCTCGACCATTCCCTCCAGCTCTGCCGGGTTGCTGTTCAACATGCACATGCCGATTCTGTATCCGGGTGATCCGAACGAGATCCTGCGGCTGGGTCGCCACGCGATTGCACTGTCTCGGGCCACCGGTTTGTGGGTTGCCATGAAGATCGTGGCTGACGTCGCCGACGCCACGGCATCGGTCGATCTGCATCCCGAGGTGTTCCAGCCGGTCATCCCGATGGTCGATGGTCGGCCTTATCAGCATCGACCCGACGGCCGGCTCCTCACCCCCCACACCCTCGAGCTCGAGCGGGAGATCATCGACGTCCGCTACGAGCTCGCCCGACGCTACGCCGCCGACAATCAGCTCAACTACGTGACCTCCGATCCCTCCGACGCCTGGATCGGCATCGTGTCCTCGGGTATCACCTACCGCGAGGTCCTCGAGGCCTTCCGCCGCTTGGGGCTGACCAGCGAAGCCGAGATCGCCGCCTGCGGGATCCGTCTGCTGAAGATGGGCATGCCCATGCCGTTCAACGCCGAGACGATGCGATCATTCGCTCGGGGTGTACGCGAGGTTCTGGTCATCGAGGAGAAGACGCCGAACATCGAGTCGTTGCTGAAGGACGCCCTGTATCCGTTGGCTGATCGGCCCGTCGTCGTGGGCAAGACCGACGAGGAGGGACGACTGCTGTTCCCCACGTGGGGAGCGCTCGATGCCGACGTGATACTCCCGCCGCTGCGCCGTCGACTCGAAGCCACCATCGGCGATCGCCTGGCCCCGATTCCCCGGTTGGCCCAGCGCGAACTCATCCCCTTGAGCGTGCAGCGTTCGCCCTTCTTCTGCTCGGGTTGCCCCCACAACCGCTCGACCGAGGTACCGGAGGGATCATTGGTGGGCGCGGGAATCGGCTGCCACACGATGACCTTGCTGATGGACCCCGACCGGGTCGGGGACATTGCCGCCATCACCTGCATGGGGAACGAGGGCACCCAGTGGATCGGGATGTCCTCCTTTGTCGACCGCAAGCATCTGTTCCAGAATCTCGGCGACGGGACGTTCTTCCATTCGGGGCAGCTGGCCATACAGGCCGCCGTCGCGGCGAAGGTCGACATCACCTACAAGCTGCTCTACAACGGCACGGTCGCGATGACCGGCGGCCAAGACCCCGAAGGGCAGCGTCCCATCGAGTCGGTGGTCGATGCCCTGCTGGCCCAAGGCGTGTCCAAGGTGCTCGTCACGACCGATGACATCGGTCGCTACCGGGGTCGCTTCGGACGCAGCATTCTGCCCCGCGGCGTCGAGGTGTGGGGGCGGGAGCGCTTGATCGAAGCGCAGGAGCAGCTGGCCGCCATCGAGGGTGTCACGGTCTTGATCCACGACCAGGCCTGTGCCGCCGAGGCCCGGCGGGATCGGAAGCGTGGCCTCATTCCCACACCACCCCATCGCGTCGTCATCAATCCCCGGCTGTGTGAGGGCTGCGGCGATTGCGGCCAGGTGTCGAACTGCCTGTCGGTGCAGCCGATCGACACGTTCTTCGGGCCCAAGACGCACATCGACCAGACCACCTGCAACCTCGACTACTCGTGTCTCGAGGGCGACTGCCCATCGTTCATGACGGTCACCTTCGACGATCCCGAACTGGCTCGTACCGGCGGGCGATCCGTTGGGGGAGCCGATCGGCCGCCTGCGCCGGTCGATCTCCCCGAGCCGAGGTTGGTCGTGCCGGCCGACGACTTCGCCCTGCGAATCACGGGCATCGGTGGCACCGGTGTCGTCACCGTCGCCCAGGTGCTCGGTACCGCGGCCATGCTCCAGGGCTTCAACGTGCGAGGGCTCGACCAGATCGGGCTGTCGCAGAAGGCCGGGCCGGTGGTCAGCGACGTGAGGCTCAACCGGGACGACGCCACCCCCACCAACCGCTTGGGCGAGGGGCAGGCAGATCTGTTGTTGGCCTTCGACCAGCTGGTCGCGGCATCGGATCGGGGTCTGTTGACCGCAGCAGGCGAACGTACCGCGGTCGTGGGATCGACGTCCACCACTCCCACCGGTGAGATGATCACCCATCTCGATGTTCGCCAGCCCCCGGTCGATGAGCTTGCAGCTCGGATCGCCTCGGTGACCAGGCCGAGCGCCCAGTACTGGGCTGATGCCGAGGCCATCACCACGGACCTCTTCGGCTCGGCCACGACCGCCAACGTGTTCGTCGTCGGTATGGCGGTGCAGGCCGGTTGTCTGCCGGTTGATCCGAGCATGCTCGAACGGGCGATCGAACTCAATGGGGTATCGGTGGCCGCCAACATCGAGGCCCTCCGATGGGGTCGGGCCCAGGTCGCCCGACCCGAGGCGGTCGCAGCAGCGCGGGCGCTCGCGTCTCCCGGGCCGACACCGGCCCGGCGGCGTCCCCCGGCCGAGTTGCGCACCCGCATCGACGCGATGGCCCTGCCGACCGAGGTCGCCGGTGCCCTCGATCGCTACGCCGTCGAGCTGGTCGCCTGGGGTGACACGGCGGTGGCCGCGCACTGGCTGTCGACCGTCGAGCGAGTAGCGGCCGCCGAGCGCGCGGCCGTTCCCTCGAGCAGCCGCTTGATCGAGACCGTTGCCTCCTCCCTGTACAAGCTGTTGGCCTACAAGGACGAGTACGAGGTGGCGCGTCTCATGCTCGACGACGAGGGGCTGAGCGAGGCGCGTCGGCTCGAGGCGGCGGGCGGGCGGCTGTCATGGAAGCTGCACCCTCCCATGCTTCGTGCCCTCGGGATGGACACCAAGATCGATATCGGGGCCTGGGCCGAGCCGGGTATCAAGCTGTTGGCCAAGGGCAAGCGGCTGCGTGGCACCAGGCTCGACCCCTTCGGTCGTACCGAGATACGTCGGATCGAACGGGAGCTTCCCACCGAGTACGTTGCCGCCATCGATCGTGTGTTGCCGGTGCTGCGAGTCGACAATCTCGATGGAGTGGTCGAGTTGGCTGCGCTCGTGGGCATGGTGCGGGGCTATGAGCACATCAAGCTGGCCAACATCGAGCGATACCGGATGGCGTTGGCCGAGGCGAGCCGGCAGCTCACCATGGAGCGAACGACGGCCTAGCGCCGCGCCCGGGCGGTGACCGTGGTGATGATGCCGCCCCGCATGTTCTGGATCAGCGTGACCTCGACGTCGTCGATGCCGTCGCTCGCTCCGTCGATGCGGTCGGCCAGATCAGCCGCGAGATGCTCGGCGAAGATTCGCCGGTCCCGATAGGTCGTCAGCAGCAACTTGAGTGACTTCGACTCGATCGCCGCCGTGCGCGCCAGGTAGCTGATCGTGACCTCGTAGATGTCGGGTTGAATGCCGTCGACCGCGGGGCACAGGGCCTGGAGCTCGTTGCTCACGAGCGTGACCACGGTGGGCCGGTCGACGGCGAAGACGTCGAGTCGCCCGTACTCGTGGGGGGCGACGTGGCGTCCCAACATCGGCGAATTGTTCATCGAACCAGGCTAGGCGGCGCGGCCCCGATCCTCGCTAGCCTCGCCTCTTGATCGAACTGCGATCGAGCCATGACGACCGTCAGACAGGACAGGAGCAACACCATGAGTGCCAACGCCCAAGCCGCCTTCGAGGAACTCCAGAAGTTGATCGGCCAGGAGCCGGTCGCCGGCGAGTGGTTCGAACTGACCCAGGAGCGCATCAATGCCTTTGCCGATGCCACGCTCGACCATCAGTTCATCCACATCGACCCGGAGCGGGCTGCCCAGACGCCCTTCGGCGGTACCGTCGCCCATGGGTTCCTCACGCTCAGCATGCTGGTGCACCTCTCCACGTCGATTCCCTCCGACTTCACCAAGCTCGATGGTGTGGTGATGGGGGTCAACTACGGCCTGAACAAGGTGCGCTTCGTCAACCCCGTCCCGGCAGGCTCGCGCATCCGTGCGACGGCCTCGACGGTCAACGTCGAACTCAAGGGCAACGCGGTCGATCAGACGCGGGCCATGACCGTCGAGATCGAAGGGGCCGACAAGCCGGCCCTCATCGCCGAATGGATCGGGCGCACGGTCTTCGCCTGAGGTCCGGCGGTGCGGCCCGAGACGCGGGGTCAGTGGCTGTCGCGGGTGACCGGCCTCGTGGTCTTGCCGACGAGGAAATCGAAGTCACACCCCTCGTCGGCTTGGAGCACGGTGTCGATGTACAGGCGGTAGTAGCCCCGCGTGTACTCCGGATCGGGGCGCACCCAGAGCTTGAGTCGACGCTCGAGTTCGGCATCGTCGATCTCGAGCGTCAGCGAGCGGTTCGGGACATCGAGGCTGATGGTGTCGCCGTTGCGGACCACGGCCAAGGGCCCACCGGCAGCGGCCTCGGGTGCAGTGTGGAGCACCACCGTGCCATAGGCCGTGCCGCTCATCCTGGCGTCGCTGATGCGAACCATGTCCCGCACGCCCTTCTCGAGGACCTTGGTCGGCAGCCCGAAGTTGCCGACTTCGGGCATGCCGGGATAGCCCTTGGGGCCACATCCCTTGAGCACGAGCACGCAGGTCTCGTCGACGTCGAGGTCGGGGTCGTCGATCCGGGCGTGGTAGTCCTCGATGGACTCGAAGACGACGGCTCGACCTCGATGGGTCATGAGCTCCGGTGTGGCCGCGTTGGGTTTGAGCACGGCGCCGTTCGGGCACAGGTTGCCCCGGAGTACGGCAATGCCCGATTCGGCCTGAAGCGGGTCGTCGATGGCTCGGATGACGTCGGGATCGGCCGACTCGGCGGCAATGGAATCGGCGTAGGTCGAGAACGGTCGACCCATGACCGTGGGCGCTTCGCCATCGAGGATGTCCCGGAGATGATGGATGACGACGGGGAGGCCACCGGCGTAGAAGAAATCCTCCATGAGATGGTCACCCGAAGGCTTGAGGTTGACCAACAGAGGCGCCTCCTGGCTGAAGCGGTCGAAGTCGTCGAGGGAGAGTTCGACACCGAGGCGTCCGGCGATGGCCAACAGGTGCACCACTGCGTTGGTCGAACCACCGATGGCGGCCAGGATGCGGATGGCGTTCTCGAAGTTGGCTCGGGTCAGCACTTGCGACATGGTCAGCCCCTCCTGGACCATCTCGACGATTCGACGGCCTGCAAGATGGGCGAGACGTAAGCGACGCGAGTCCGACGCCGGGATGGCGCCGTTGTGGGGCAGGGCGATGCCCAGAGCCTCCGACATGCACGCCATGGTCGATGCCGTCCCCATGGTGTTGCAGCTACCCCGGCTGCGAGTCATGCAGCTCTCGAGTTCGAGGAACTCGTCCATGCTCATCGTGCCGGCGCGGACATCGGCGGTGTACTTCCACAGATCGGTGCCCGAGCCGAGCTCGCTGCCCTTGTAGCGGCCGTTGAGCATCGGACCCCCCGAGACCATGATGGCGGGCAGATCCACCGAGGCGGCACCCATCAGCTGGGCCGGGGTCGTCTTGTCACAGCCGCCCAGGAGGACCACTCCGTCCATGGGATTACCCCGGATGGACTCCTCGACATCCATGGCCATGAGGTTCCGCAGCAACATGGCCGTCGGACGGATCTGGGTTTCGCCCAGCGATGTGGTGGGGAAGATGAGGGGTACGCCACCGGCTTCCCAGACGCCGCGCTTGACGTGCTCGGCGATCTCGTCGACGTGGCTGTTGCACGGCGTGAGCTCGGACCAGGTGGTGGCAATGCCGATCATGGGCCGACCGTCGAAGGCATCGTCGGGAAGCCCCCGCCTCATCCAGCTTCGATGGGCGAAACCCTCCAGAGGGCGTCCGTACCAGTCCTGTGAGCGCAAGGCATCTCCCATGGGGCAGCACAATAGGCTCGTTGCGTGGAGAATCACCAGGAACCGTCCCTTCGGGCCGCCGATGTCCTGCCAGGGGCGCTCGATGGCATTCGCGTGATCGATCTGACCACGGTGCTGATGGGTCCGCTGGCCGCCCGCATGCTGGCCGATCACGGTGCCGATGTCATTCGGGTCGAGGCGCCGGGTGGGGAGGCGTTCCTCGATTCCGAACCGCGCCGCAGTCCGAACATGAACGCCATGGCTCTCAATGCCCACCGCAACAAGCGCAGTGTCGTGCTCGATCTCAAGTCCGCCGATGGCACACGGGCCATGGCCGATCTGGTGGCGAGCGCCGATGTGCTGGTCTCGAACATGCGCTCGGCGGCGCTCGGTCGGCTGGGGCTCGACGCTGCGACCCTTCGAGCCGGGCATCCTCGTTTGGTGCACGTGCTGGCCAATGGCTATGGGTCGAGCGGACCCTATGCCGACCGAGCGGCCTACGACGATGCCATCCAGGCCATCAGCGGATTGTCCGCCCTGAGCGGTCGCATCACCGGCGAGCCCGCCTACACGCCGGCGGTCATGGCCGACAAGGTGTGTTCACTCCACATCGTGCAGGCGACGATGGCCGCGCTGTTCCATCGCGAGCGCACCGGTCAAGGTCAATCGATCGAGGTGCCGATGTTCGAAACCATGGTGGCCTTCAACATCGTGGAGCACCACGGCGGCCGGATCTTCGAGCCTCCCCTCGGTGACATCGGCTACGCGCGGACCATGAATCCTTACCGCAAGCCCTACCGTTGCGCCGACGGGTATGCCTGCCTGCTTCCCTACACCGACCTCAACTGGCGAGCGTTCTTCGACTTCGTCGGCCGACCCGAGCTGATGGACGACCCACGATTCGCCGAACACGCCGACCGGATCACCAACAGCGCCGAGCTCTACGCGCTGCTCGAGGAGTTCGCGGTCGCGAAGTCGGTGGCCGAGTGGATGGAGTTCTGTGTGGCCAACTCGATTCCGGCCAACCCCGTCGTGGACCTGGCCGACATGACCGAGGACCCACACATCAAGGCCGTCGACCTGATGCCCATCGTCGAACACCCGACCGAGGGGCTCTATCGGTCGGTGCGCGACCCCATAGCCTACGAAGCGGTTTCCACCAGATTGCGACGGCACGCACCCACGCCTGGAGCCCACACCGCCGAGGTGTTGGGTGAACTCGGATGGGATGTCGAGCAGATCAGCAGGGTGACCGGCTGACCGATTCGGGTGCTACTGGTAGAGCCCGGCCTTCTTGACCGAGGCACCGACCACCGGGATCTCGTCGTCGGAGAGCGGCCGCATCCAGTGCTTGCGACCCAGGGCAGCCTCGATGTGGGGCGCCAGTCGTTCGGCCTTGGAGGCCTCGACGGCAGCTCGATTCGGTTCGAAGTCGGGGAGCACCTCATCGCCGAAGAGCTGGAGGCTCTCACAGATGTGTTCGTGCTTGTTGAGGCCGCCCTGTTGAAGGAAGATCACCTGGTCGACACCCGCCGCCTCGTACTCTCGGACGAGGTCCCCGAAGTCCCCAGGGGTGCCGATGCCGGGCGCCGGTCGGCTCAGTTTCTTGTCGGTGGCCTGAGCCAGGTAGTCCTGCCACAGCGTGGTGCGGCCGGGCACGTTGTCCTGGGTGACCAGTGCCCCCATCGCGTAGTTGAAGAAGCGGAAGCCGTGGATGCCCCGGGAGACGGCTTCGTCGCGGTCGTGGTTGAGGGAGAAGGGGGCGACCATGGCAATGTTGGCGTTGACGACGTGGCTGATCGGAACGCACTCGTCGCTCTGGATGATGTCGTAGTAGGCGCCGGCCCAGTGACGGGCCTCGTCGGGGTCGACGAAGCTGAAGGCCAGGGCGCCGAGGCCGTTGCGCGCTGCCACTTCGATCGTCTGACGGTTGGTGCACGCCATCCACATCGGGGGATGCGGCTTCTGGATCGGCTTGGGAAGGACGTTGCGCGCCGGCATGGAGAACCCCTTTCCCTCGTAGCCCGGATAGGGGTCCATCACCATCATGTTGGCGATCTGCTCGGCTGCCTCGAGCGCCAGATCGCGCTTCTCCCGGCCGGCGATGTTGAAACCCCGGAGTTCCATGCGCGTTGCGCTCTCGCCGATGCCGAACTCGACCCGGCCCTGTGAACACAGATCCAACATGGCCACGGTCTCGGCGGTGCGGGCCGGTGGATTGTACTGGGGGATCACCTGTCGAATGCCGAAGCCGACGCGGATCTGCTTCGTGCGTGCGGCCAAGGTGGCGAGGAACACGTCGGAGGCCGAGCAGTGTGAGTACTCATCGAGAAAGTGATGCTCGACGGCCCACGCATGATGGATACCGAGACGATCGGCGAGTTCGACCTGCTCGATCGCCTCGTTGATCAGCTGTTGCTCGGCGCCGCCGTCCCACGGCTTCGGAAGTTGCAGCTCATAGAAGACACCAAATCGCATGAAGGCATTGTGGCCCATGTCCCGGTGGCGGGACGAACTGCGGTGCGAAGTACGAGCGGTCGTCCTAGAAGGTGAATTCGGTCGCCACCAGGCGCTGGGGTGACCGGCGCCCATCGGCAAAGGAGCTGACGTCGGAGATGATCGCCTGACGACTCTCGTCGTTGTTGAAGAACTTGGTCTTGAGGTCATCCATCGTTCGGAAGGCGCAGAGTGCGATCCCGTCCAGTGGGGGCAGCGAAGGGCTCTTGACCTCGATCGTGTCCACGATCGACAACTGGGTGTAATCCCACATGGCCGCGTGATGGGTCAGCGCCAGCGGGGCATGAACGTCGCGCCAGTGGGCATCGGCCTGGGCATGGGTGAGGTCGGGATGTCGCACCAAACCGAATGCGGCGGTGAACCCGGGCGACGCCTGGCCTCGAGTGGCCGGTCGATCCCGCTGACAGATGATCCGGCCGAAACACACATAGGAGGCAACGTCGGCCGCCGACTCGAGGAGGCCGAGATCGTCGACCGAAGCTCGAACGATGGTGCGGAACTCGACGTCGCGCTGGTCGTTGCGGTCAGCGACCAGCGCCACGCCTCCAACGGCCTCGGCGACGCGCAACGCAGCGTCGATGTCATTTCCCAGAACCACGATCTCCAGCATGAAGGGCAGTCTTCCCGACCAGCACTCATCTGGCCAGCCGGGACACGATCCGAACGACGATCATCCACGCGCCGTGCAGCACCGCGATGTACACGCTCCCTCTCAATGCCCAGCCGAACGCTGCGAGCATCATGCCGACCTGATGGCCGAACAGCGCCAAGCGATTGCCCTGGCGGATGACTTGAAGGAACTTGATGAGGGCCGGCAGGCTGAGGCCATAGCCGATCAGGAACAGGAGCGTGCTGGCTGGGTGCACGGTGCCAGCATGTCATGCAAGACTCCGATGATGGCTGACGCATCGATGTTCGACGCCCACACGACCGATGGATCCTCGACCGAGGGTCGGGTCCATGACCTCGGCGGCCGGAGCGGGTTCGGTCCGATCCCGGTCGACGATGATGTCCTGTTCCACGCCGACTGGGAGCGGCGGGCGTTCGCGGTCACCCAGTTCGCCCAACGCGCCGCCGGATTCAACACCGACGCCTTTCGTCACGGCATCGAGCGCGAGGACCCCGAGGTCTACCTCAGTGCCCCCTACTTCGAGAAGTGGATCCGCAATGCCGAACGGATGCTGGTCGAGGGAGGTGTGCTGGCCCCCGATGAGGTCGCAGCGAAGATGACCGGGGGCGCCGGCACCGGCGAGGCTCGTCGCACGACCGACGCCACTGCGCCGGTCGGGCGGGGCGCGCTTCGGTCGGTCGATGATTCCCCGCAGTTCACAGTGGGGGAGCAGGTCAGGGTTCGTCCCGACCACCGGTCGCCCGGTCACACTCGTCTGCCGAACTACGTTCGCGGTCATGTCGGCACCGTCGAGCTGGTGAATGCCGGCTGGATCTACCCCGACACCCACGCACACGGAGCGGGCGAACAGCCGACCTGGGTCTATGCCGTACGCTTCGCCAGCATCGACCTCTGGCCCGACGCCGATCGACGAGGTGAGCGCCACAGCGTCCTCGTCGACCTCTTCGAACCCTACCTGGAGCAGCCATGAGCCACGATCACGACCATCACCACCCTGACCCCGCCGATCCGGCCATTCGGACCGAGGCGATCGAACAGCTGTTGGTGGAGAAGGGACTGGTCACCGCCGAACGGATCGAAGCGCTGATCCATCAATACGAGGAGGAGATCGGACCGCTCAACGGGGCCCAGGTCGTGGCCAAGGCCTGGCTCGACCCCGAGTACCGGCGGCGACTGCTGGCCGATGGGACCGCAGGCATCGCCGAGCTCGGTTTCGGTGGTGCACAAGGCGAGCGGATCGTGGTGGTCGAGAACACCGACACGGTGCACAACCTGGTGGTCTGCACGCTCTGTTCCTGCTATCCCTGGCCTGTGCTGGGACTACCGCCGTCGTGGTACAAGTCGCCCGAATATCGCGCCCGGGCAGTGCGCGAGCCGCGGGCCGTGCTCGCCGAGTTCGGCACCACCCTGGCTGACGAGGTCGAGATCAAGGTGTGGGATTCCTCGGCGGAAGTCCGCTACTTCGTCCTTCCGCAACGCCCCGAGACCGTTGTGGGCGACACGGTGGACGAATTGGCTCCCTTCGTCAGCCGGGACTCGATGATCGGAGTGCGACTGGTGGGTGCACCGCAATGAGCCCGTTGGAGCTTGCCGTCGATGGACCGGCCGCGCCACCGCGATCGAACGGCGAGCTGGTGTTCGACGCGCCATGGCAAACCCGTGCCTTCGGGCTGGCCGCGGCCTTGAGCGAACAGGGTCATCTCTCGTGGTCGGAGTTCCAGCAGGCGCTCATCGAGCGGGTCCGTCGTGCCGATGAGTCGGGCGACGATACCGGGCGTCCCGAGACCTATTGGTGTTGCTGGCTCGATGCGCTCGGGCAGCTGACCGGTCGGGGTCGGCTCGTGGACCCGGCGGACTGGTCAGCTCGCAGTGACGAGCTTGCGGCCAGACCGGCGGGGCACGACCACTGACGTTCGTCGGAGTCGCTCCCGCAGGTGTGAGCGGATGTCCGCATGGGCCAGCTCGAAGGCCGACAAGAGCCGATCATCGTGAGCCCACGGGGCCTGCTCGAGCAACGCCATCTCGTGGCGAGCAACCAGGGCATCGGCCGTCCTGAGCGGAACGAGCAGCAGTTTGGGCAGGATGGTGCGTTGCGCGGTTCGGCGCAGCTTCGCCTGCCAACGGGTGCCGAGCCGATCCAGCGGCGCTCGATCGATGTTGCAGCCGGCCAACAACTCGACGGAACGGGTCAACTCCTCGTCGAATGGCGTCGGGTCATAGCCGGGAAGCCGGGACGCTGCGACCGCACCTCGGGCGAAACGTCTGGCGATCCGATGGAACTCGACCAGTTCCTCATCGATGGCAAGACACGCCTCGCCGATGAGCGCCTCGGTTGCCGGAGTGGCGGTGCCGCTCCAGAATTCGAGCGCAGATGGGGCGACCCCCAGCTGGTGCAGTCCGAGCACCTCGCGATGGGAGACCAGGAGGGCCCGCCAATCGAGGTCATGGACACGACGTATGTTGTCGAGTCGTGCCCTGAGACGGCGTTCGATCAGGCTCGTTGCCTGGAACAAGCCCGTCTCCCGCCCTGTGATGTCCTCCGTTGCCGGACCGCCCCGGCTGAAGGTCGTTTCTCGATTGAACGTGCTCAACTCCTGCTCCGACTGTCAGGTTCCCGCTAGACCCTTCCATCGGCGCCGGCCGCTCGTCATTGAAGGGTCGTCCGGCCCAATAGTGGCTTCGACGGGTAGGGTCTCGGCATGTCGAGTGACTCGTCGATCGCCGCCGTCTTCTCCCAGCGTCTGGATCGGATCCGAGCCCGGCTCGAGGCCACCGGGACCGATGCCGTCCTCCTCTCGGTCGGACCCGATCTGCCCTGGCTGATCGGCTACGACGCCATGCCGCTGGAGCGGCTGACGATGCTGGTCGTTCCGGTCGATGCAACGCCGACCCTCGTGATTCCTGCCTTCGAAGTCCCGAGGGTCGTGGAGCGGCCCGACCTGTTCACGATCGAGGGCTGGGGCGAGACCGAAGATCCCATCACCAAGGTGGTCTCGGCCCTCAGCGGGTCGGCTCGGCTCGCCGTCGGCGATCACACCTGGAGCCGGTTCCTGGTCGATCTGCAGCACGTGTTGCCCGAGGCGTGCTGGATCCGCGGTGCGGAGATCATCGGGCCGCTCCGCTCGGTCAAGGACGAGGCCGAGATCGCTGCACTGCAACGAGCCGCCGATGGGGTCGACCGGGTGGCTCACGCGTTGCGAACGGGCGAGATCCCCCTGATCGGACGGAGCGAGGCCGACGTGTCGGCCGAGCTGAGTCGACGCATCATCGCCGAGGGCCATGCCAAGGTGAACTTCGCCATCGTGGCTTCGGGTCCCAACGCCGCGAGTCCGCACCATCATGCCTCCGACAAGATCATCCAACCGGGCGAAGTCGTGCTGTGCGACTTCGGGGGCACGACGGCCGAACCCCACGGCGAGCCCGGCTACTGCAGCGACATCACCCGGTGTGTCTACACCGGCAAGCCCCCGGCGGAGTTCCAGGAAGCCTTCGACCACTTGTTGGAGGCCCAGGCCATGGCGGTTCGGGCGTCGGTCATCGGCGTCAGCGGCGCAAGCGTCGACAAGGTGGCTCGCGACCGCCTGGCCGAGGCGGGTCTGGATCAATGGTTCCTTCACCGGTTGGGTCATGGGATCGGCGTCGAGGAACACGAGGACCCCTATCTGGTCTCGACCAACGCCGAGCCCCTGGCGAACGGCAACGCGTTCAGTATCGAGCCCGGCTTCTACATCGCGGGTAAATGGGGAGCTCGGATCGAGGACATCGTGGTGGCCACCGTCGACGGCCCTCGTTCCCTGAACCGGATCGGACACGATCTCGCCGTCGTGGAGGCCTGAGCCGTCGGTGTTCGAACTCCATGCCGCCTCGGTGCTCTTGCAGTGGGCGACCGGCGGGCTCTTCTTCTGTTGGGTGACCACCCGTCACCGTGAGGTCAGTCCCGGCTATGGCTGGCTCCTGCGCACCATCTATGGCCTGTTGACCGCAATGTCGCTCGTCATCGGCCTGCGCTACGGACGCCAGACTGTTCGGGAGTTGTCCTCTGCGGGGGTGCTCATGGCCACGGCGTATGCCTTGTACGCCTCGATCCGGCGGCGGGAACTGTCACGCTTCGATCCCCGGCTCGACCTGGCTGCGCCGGCCATCGGCCTGGTCGGTGTCGTCGCCGCCGGCATCCATGCCGGCGATCCGGCCTGGCTGCAGGTGGCCCGCATCGTCGTGGGTGGGCTCTTCCTCGGGGCGGTGACCGATGGCATGCTGCTCGGGCACTGGTATCTCGTTCAGCCGGGATTGCGACGCGATCCCCTGCACGAGCTGGTGCGATGGGCCGGCATCATCTGGGTCCCGGAGGTCGTGCTGCTGCTGGTGCCCACGGGGATGTGGTCGGCCTTCGACGGCACCATCGATGATGGCTACGGTGGCATGCTCGGCTGGTTCTGGGGCGCCTGTGCGGTCACGACGATCGTCCTGCTCTTCGTGACTCGCGCTGCGTTGAAGGAGCGGCAGTATGCGGCCGTGATGGCAGCCACCGGACTGCTCTACCTCGCGATCCTCACGGCGTTCGGTACCGATCTCGTGGCGCGCGCAATTCTTGCGCTGTAGTTCCGATGGGAGCAGGTCCGGTGGGTATCCTCCCAACAACGGTCGGACGGAAGGACCATCCTCATGCCCAGACCTCTTTGGAGCGGTGCCATCAGTTTCGGCCTCGTCTCGGTCCCGGTGAAGCTGTATCCGGCCGTCAGCCGCAAGACCGTGCGGTTCAACCAGATCGACAGCCGAACCGGTGCACGGATCAAGCAGAAGCGTGTTTCGGCACTCGACGGCGAAGAGGTTCCCTTCGATCGGATCGTCAAGGGCCACGAGGTGAGCAAGGACTCCTATGTCCTGGTGACCGATGACGAGATGATGGCCCTGATGCCCAAGGCTTCGCGCACGATCGACATCTCCGATTTCGTCCGACAATCCGAGATCGACCCCGTGTTCTACGACGCCGGCTACCACCTCGTGCCCGACGAGCTGGCTCGCAAGAGCTACATGCTCCTCGCGGCCGCCATGGAGGAGGCCGGCCGGGTCGCCATTGCCACGTTCGTCATGCGCACCAAGCAGTACGTTGCCGCCATTCGCCCGGTCGATGGCCGCTTGATGCTCTCCACGATGGTGTATGCCGACGAACTGGTCGATCCGGCGGAACTGCCCGGACTCGAGGGCCTCGGGGACATCGAGGTGTCCGAGGCCGAACGGGCGATGGCGACTGCGCTCATCGACAACCTGTCGGCCGACTTCGCGCCCGAGCGGTACCTGGACACGTTCCGTGAAGCGGTCATGGACCTCATCGAGCGCAAGGCCGCCGGCGACACGACGGTGGTCGAGGTGCCGGCTGCAGCCGACGACGCCGCGGTCGTCGATCTGCTGGCGGCCCTCGAGGCCAGCGTGGCCGCGGCCAAGGCTGCTCGGAAACGGCACCCTTCGACGAACGACGCCGAATCGTCCGAAGCGGCCGATCCGATCGAAACGGCCCGATCGGCCTGACCGTGGCACCGTCGACGAAGCGGGTCGCTGTTCACGTCGGCGGACGAGAGCTGATGCTCTCCAATCTCGACAAGGTGCTCTATCCCGACGTCGGGTTCACCAAGTCACAGGTGATCGACTACTACGCACGCGTTGCCACCATCATGCTGCCCCACATCGCCGATCGAGGGGTGACACTGAATCGCTTTCCCGATGGCGTCGGAGAAACATCCTTCTTCGAGAAGCGCTGTCCCGGCCATCGACCGGAGTGGGTGAAGGTCACCCCCGGGCCGGGTGATCGCAACGGACCCATCGGTTACTGCCGTCTCGACGAGTTGGCTGCGCTGATCTGGGTGGCCAACCTGGCAGCCCTCGAGATCCATGCGCCGATGGCTCGCTGCAGCGACCTCGAGTCACCGGCCATGGTGGTGTTCGACCTCGATCCCGGTGCGCCGGCCACGGTCATCGAGTGTTGTCGGATCGCGCTGGCGCTACGCGAGGTGCTGTCGGCGGTCGATCTCGAGGCGTTTGCCAAGACATCGGGCTCCAAGGGCCTCCAGGTCTACGTCCCGCTCAATCGCCCGCATACCCATGACCAGGCCTCGAGCTTCGCGTTGGCGGTCGGCAAGTTGTTGGCCAAGCAGCGGCCCGACGAGGTCGTCGTCGTGATGAAGAAATCCGAGCGAGTCGGCAAGATCTTCGTCGACTGGTCCCAGAACTCCCGTCACAAGACGACCATCGCGCCCTATTCGCTCAGGGCGCGCTCCCGTCCCACGGTTTCCACCCCGGTCACGTGGGAAGAGGTCGCCGAGGGGGCCGATGGCGAGGTGTTGAGTTTCGAGGCCGACGCGGTGCTCGAACGTTTGGTGGACCACGGTGACCTGTTCGCGAAGACCCTGACCCTGCAGCAGTCCCTTCCCTGAGGCCGGCTCCCCTCGGGTTCGAGCTGATCCCCGAGTGACTTGGGTCGCCAGGGGCGCGTGTTTGTTCATGCTGCCCAGCTCGGCGCGCCTAGGCTCAGCGAATGCCACGCTTCTCCCTCGTTGGATCCGTCCCCCGCGGTGTCACCGCGATCGATGTCCCGGTCGCTGCTGACGAGCTCGATCGTCTTTCGCCGGATCGGGCGCGGGCTGCGTCCTTCGCCGGCTTCGAGGGCAAGATCGGGCAGACGCTTGCCTTGCCGGGGCCGGTCGACGAA
>JAHECQ010000287.1 GCA_024641625.1 Acidimicrobiales bacterium
GCCGCCTTGCCCCGCTTCGTCACCAGCTGACCAAGATCGGAGTGGCCACATGACTGCATCCGTACCCACGCTCGGCGTGCATCTGATGCCAACGGCCCCTGTGGGACAGCTGGTCGAATTGGCCGTGTTCGCCGAATCGTGTGGTGTCACTCGCTGTTGGCTGAACGACGAAGGCCTCAACACCCGAGATCCCTATGTCACGCTGTCGGCCATCGCCGGTCGAACCGAGCGAATGTTGTTGGGCCCGGGCATCGCCAATCCCTACAGCCGGCACCCCGGTATCACGTCGGCGGCCATCGCCACGCTCGACGAGTGGTCCGGCGGTCGCGCATTTCTCGGGCTCGGTGCCGGCGGAGGCATGGCCCTCGGTCCACTGGCCATCGATCGCATCCAGCCTCGACAGACGCTCGAGGAGATGATCGTCACCACTCGTTCACTTTGGGCCGGAGCCTCGGTCGACCACGACGGCCCTGCGTTCTCCTACCGCAATGCTCGTTTGCCCTACGGGCGGGCCGACATTCCGATGTTCGTCGCCGGCCGCGGTCCTGGTGTCATCGATGTAGCCGGTCGTCTGGCCGATGGCTGCAACCTCGGCTACGTGCACAAGTCGTTGCTCGGACCTCAGGTTGCCGGGTTACGCGCTCAGGCCGCCGGTCGTCCCTTCCTCATCACCTACACCACGATGCTGGTCACTTCCGACGAGGACATGAAGGCGGCTCGGGCCGCGCTCACCTTTCGCCTGATCGACTCACCGCCCGAGGTCCGTGACCTCGTCGGCGTCACCCCCGACCACGTGAGGGCCATACGGGCCGATCTGGCCAGTGGCGGCCCGACCGCGGCAGCTCGGCACATCGAGCCGGGGTGGGTGCCCCAGTTCATGGTCGTCGGCTCCGAGGCCGAATGCGCCGACGAGCTGAGCGCGCTGTTGATCGCTTCGGGCATCGACGAATTCCAGTTGCCGCTTTCCGATCCCGCCACCGGTCCAGCGCTGATCGAGCGCACAGCCGGTTGGCTCGATACCCGAGGGGGACACGCATGACCTCAGAAGTGACCTTGTTGGCCGGCGGTCGACTCCCCGATGGGCGGGTGGTCGATGTCGTCGTCGAAAACGGCGTCATCAGCGCCGTGCGGGATGCCGGCACCGCCCCGACCGACGCAACATCGATCCACCAGCTCGACGGTTGGCTGCTGCTGCCGGCGTTGGCCGAGCCGCACGCCCATCTCGACAAGGCGCTCACTGCCGAACTCGTCCCCAATCCGGCCGGTGATCTGGTGGGTGCCATCGACGCCTGGATCGCGGCCAGCGCCGCGGGCCGCATCACCCATGAGGGCATCGTCCAGCGGGCCATCGCCGCCATGGATCTTCTGTCGGTTCACGGGGTGACTGCGGTGCGTACCCACGTCAACGTCCTGGACTCGATCGGTGCCACTGCGGTGAAGGCCGTGCTCGAGGCCGCCCGGAGCTTCTCCGAGGTGCTCGACGTGCAAGTGGTTGCCCTCTGTGGCAGTCCGATGACCGGGTCGGAAGGCGCGGGTACGCGCGCTGCGCTGGCGGCTGCGCTGGAAGCGGGTGCCCACCTGGTGGGCGGTTGCCCCCATCTCGATCCTGACGGCGTGGGAGCCATCGATGTGGCGCTGCGGGCGGCAACCGAGGCGGGCATCGGCGTCGACCTCCACGTCGACGAGATGCTCGATCCGTCGGTTCTGACGCTGCGCGATCTCGCTCGCACCGTGATCGACACCGGGTTCTCGTCGTCGGTGGCCGCCAGTCATTGCGTGACACTGGGTATGCAGACGCCCAGGGTGCAGGCCGAGGTGGCGGCCCTCGTGGCCGAAGCGGGGATCTCGGTGTTCGCGCTCCCTCAGACGAATCTGTTTCTCCAGGGCAGGGCGCACCCGACGGCCACCCCCCGTGGCCTCACCGCCGTGCGGGCACTGCAGGAGGCCGGTGCCCTGGTGGCCGCCGGTGGCGACAACGTCCAGGATCCGTTCAATCTCGTGGGGCGAAGCGATCCTCTGGAGACTGCGGCGCTGATGGTGATGGCCGGCCATCAGCTCCCCGACACCGCCTACGGCATGGTGTCGAACAACGTACGGCGCGCCCTGGGGTTGGCCGAAGTGTCGGTGGCGGTCGGGAGCCCGGCCGATCTGGTGGCCATCGACGCTCCTTCGATTCGCGGGGCCATGGCCGACGCACCGATGTCGCGCCGTACGTTCCGTCGAGGTTGTCTGGTGTCCTCGGCCGATCAGCAGACGCGCGTTCTTCGGCGGTAGCGCTCAGCGGAACGAACAACGGAAAGGGGAGCCGCACGTTCGTGCCGGCTCCCCTTTCCATGGTGCGATGACTTCGGCTTCGGTGGGTCCGATCGGGGTGATCAGAAGCCGATGCTGGTGTCGATGAATTCGTTGGTCACCAGGTCGCTCACCGCCAAGTCGGCTGGGAAGTCCATGTCGGCCGTGGCCAATGCATCGATGACTTCCTGGATTCGAGCATCGTCCATGTTGCCGACGACGTCGTCAGGTCCGTTGCCGGCCAAGCCCAGCTCGAGCTGTTTGGCCACGGAGAAGTCGGCCAGTTCCGCGGGATAGGTCCAGAAGGTGTCGAACACCGCGACGGTTTCGACGATGAGCGCGTTGGTCTCGTCGGGATTGTCGTAGTAGTCGACGGTGGCCTGCTGAATCGTCGGAATGAGCTCGGTCAGGCAGGGCCGGAGGGTCTCGAGGTCATCGGGACGGATGGCGAGGGTCTGGGAGTAGACGGGGAAGCCGGCGTCGTTGAGCAACTGGAAGGCCACATCGCGCCCGTACTCCTCGACCTCGTTCTTGTACAGCCAGGGCTCGGCCGAGGCGAAGCCCTGCTGAGCGATGTTGCCTTCCGAGACGAACCGGCCCGGGGAAGCATCGTAGGAGGGGTCGACCTGGGCGGCGTTCCAGATGCCCTGGGCGACGAAGACGTCGGAGAACGTACCGCCACCGAAGACGTTGATGGTCACATCGTTGTCACCGAGATCGGCGAGGGTTTCGATTTCGGGATAGGTCTCGGGGTCCCACATGATCATCTGTGGGTTCAGCTCGAGAGGGGCCATGACCGACAGCAAGGGTGCTTCCTCGAAGCGGAGGATCTGGCCATCGGTCGTGGCGTAGCCGAGGTGAATGGAGTCGTCGATGTACATTTCGGCGCTCACCGAACCGGTGCCGATGGCTGGTCCACCGGCCCGAATCTCGACGTCGATGCCGAGGTCCTCACCGTTGAGCTGCAAGCTGCCGCTGACCCGCTTGAGGTCTGCGTCGATCTCGTAGTCGGAGCCGAGCAGATGGTAGAGGGCGCCGTGTTCGGCCTCGGGGAACCAATCGGTCTGGATGATCACCGTGGCCGGGCACACCGCGGCGAGATCGACGGTGGTTTCCCCGGTCCCACCAGTGGTGTCAGTGCCACCAGTGGTGGCAGTGGTGGCGGCCTCGGTCGTCGACGTCTCGGCACTGTCGCCATCGGACGCATCGTCGCTGGAACATGCACTGGCTGCCAGGCCGAGGGCGAAGAGTATCGTCAACGCCTTCAGTGGTAATTTCTTGTCCTTCATTGCAGCTCCCGGGGTAGTTGGTTGAGGAAGATGTGGACTTCAGCGGTCGCTGGCGTCGTACCACTTGCCGATGGCGCGGGTCTGGAGCCAGCCGAAGAAGAGGAAGACGGAGACACCGAGCACCGACGACATGGCAACCGAGGCGAGGAGTGCTTCTCCGCTGAGGTCATTGGCGAACTTGCGGAGCAGCTGACCGATGCCCTTGTCACCCTTGCCGAAGAAGAAATCACCGACGATTGCGCCGATCACCGCCAGTCCGGCAGAGATGCGGAGCCCGGCGAAGATGGCGGGCATGGCCGCTGGAAACATGAGTTTGCGCAGCCGAGTGATGCGGTTGGCGCGATGCAACGTGAAGAGGTCGTGCATCCCCTTCTCGGCTGACTGGAGACCGAACAGGGTGTTCACGATGATGGGGAAGATCGCGATGATCACACAGACGACGACCCGGGATCGTTGACCTGTGCCCCACCAGAACTGGATCAAGGGAACCAGGGCGAGAATGGGGATGGCCTGGAGGGTGACCATGTACGGGAAGATCGCCCGTTCGGCCATCTTGGCTTGACTCATGATGGTGGCAAGAAGAATGCCGAGGACGATGGCGATGGTCAGTCCGATCATTGCCACCTTCGTGCTGGACCAGAGTGCGCGAAGGATCTCGGAGAAGACGTCCCAATCCAGAAACCCGTTCTGAACCACCAAGTGTGGCGGTTGAAGCAGAAAGCGGCGCCGTTCGTCCAGGACGACGTAGCTCACGAAGTACCAACCGGCCAGGATCACGATTCCGAGCAGGATCGGTGGCAACAAATTCTCGATGAGCCACCGGCCGAGGGAACGTCTCGACTGCGGCGCGCCTGCAAGTGGAGCGGCCGATGGTGATGCATCCACGCCGGCCTCGATGGTGTCGGTCACTGGTGTGAACCCCGCAACGCGTGGGAGATCTCGCCGCTGAGCTTGGCGAACTCCGGATCGAATCGGATGTCAGGGCTTCTCGGGTACTCGAAGGGCACATCGTAGGTGGCGACGATCCGGCCCGGTCGGGCCGACATCACCAGCACCCTGGTGCTCATGAAGACGGCCTCGGAGATCGAGTGGGTGATGAACAGTCCGGCGAAGCCCTCGCGGATGAAGAGCTGCTGGGTTTCGTCGTTGAGGTGTTCTCGGGTGATTTCGTCCACCGCACCGAAGGGCTCGTCGAACAAGAACACGGGGGGGTCGAGGGTGAGGGTGCGGGCCAGCGATGCCCGCATCTTCATGCCACCCGACAGTGACTTGGGGTAATGGTTCTCGAAGCCCCGAAGACCGACGAGTTCGATGGCGTCGGCGGCCAATCGACTCCGCTCGGCCTTGGGGATGTCGTGGAGCTCGGCCAACAATTCGATGTTCTGGGTCACGGTGCGCCAAGGCAACAACGTGGCGTCCTGGAACACGTAGCCGATGCGTTCGCGGTCGACCTCGACCGTGCCGGCCGTGGCGGCGATCAGTCCGGACGCAATCTTGAGCAGCGTCGACTTCCCGCACCCCGAGGGCCCCACGACGGTCACGAACTCGCCGCGGTCGACCCAGAAGCTGACGTCGGACAGGGCGTGGGTTCCATCGGCGAACGTCATACCGATATTTCTGAAGGCCAGGGCGTGTTCGGATGCGGTCATGGGCTGCGGCGACTTTCCACGGCCCCGCTGCTTCGATACCACTTGGGGAGCACGAAGGTTGTACCGGCGAGGACCGAGCTTGAAGACAACGGCTGACG
>JAHECQ010000288.1 GCA_024641625.1 Acidimicrobiales bacterium
TGCGCCCGCCTCGACGATGCCCTCGGGAAAGAAGCGGTCGGTGAGGCGAATGGCTCCGAGCTTCATGCTCCTGGTCTCGAGGGCATGCTCCTTCTCGCCGATCACGAACTCGGTGCTGCCGCCACCGATGTCGACCACGAGACGTCGTTGATCGAAGACGGGCAGAGCCTGCAACACGCCGAGGTGGATGAGGCGCGCCTCTTCGAACCCGCTGATGATCTCCACCTCGACGTCGACCAGAGCGGCCGCTCGATCGAGGAATTCCTGGCGGTTCGCCGCTTCGCGCACTGCGCTTGTGGCCACGACGGAGATGTCGGAGACACCGAGACTTCGCGCCGTGCCGACCATGCGCTCCAGCGCATCGAGGCCCCTGTCCATGGCGTCGGGAGCAAGCAGCTTCATCTCGCCCGCACCGGAGCCGAGGCGAACCATCTCCTTCTCGGTGGTGAAGATGTCGAATCCGCCCTCACCGTCGGCGCGAGCCACCACGAGGTGCATCGAGTTGGTGCCGATGTCGATGGCCGCATGCAACGAACCCACCTCGCCGGGACGTTGGCCATCGATCGGATCGATCGGCGCGGGCGTGTCAAGAGGTGCAACCATCTAGTCTCCCAGGCTATGGCATGGGTCCTTCGCATCCGCTCATCGGACCGAGACGCCGAGCTCATCGCCGGCCTGCTCTGGGATCACGGGCCGACCGCCATCACCGAGACCATCATCGACACCGGGGTCATGCTCACCGCGGGGTTCGTCGGGGAGGCCGCAGCAGCCGAGGCCCTCGAACAACTCGTCGCCGCCGACGGGTTCGATCCCCCGCCCTCGATGCCGGCATCGATCGAGATCGAGCAGATCGACACCGACTGGTCGGGCCCCCGGGCAAGCGACGTCGTCGTGGGCGATCACCTGCTGCGAATCGAATCCGGCCAGGCGTTCGGCCATGGTGCCCACCCGACCACGGCGCTTGCGCTCGAGCTCCTGAACCGATTCGTCCGGCCCGGTCACCGCGTACTGGACGTCGGCACCGGCACCGGTGTGCTGGCCATTGCCGCAGCCAAGCTGGGGGCCGGGGAGGTGGTCGCCATCGACATCGACGCAGCCGCTCTGGAGGTTGCGCTCCTCAACGCAGCAGCCAATGGCGTCGACATCGACGTGACCGCCGATGCGGTCGGTGACGTCACCGGAGAGTTCGATGTGGTCGTGGCCAACCTTCTGGCCGCCGATCTCGCCCCGGTCGCTGATGATGTTCGCCGACGGTGCGGAACGACCGGTGTGCTGATCGTGAGCGGGTGCCTGATCGCCCAGCAGCCCTGGGTCGAGGAAATGTTGGGGCGACCGGCGGTGGAACGTCGTGATCACGACGGATGGCTCGGTTTGGTCTTCGGACCGAGGCGCAACCCGTGACCGGTCCACTCATCTGGTACGCCGCCTACGGTTCGAACCTGTGCCGAGAGCGCTTTCTTCGCTATCTCCAAGGTGGGCCGGTACCGGGATCGACCGCCATTCAGTCGGGCGCCCGCGATCCGTCTCCTCCTCGGGACGATCGGCGTCACGAACTTCCGGGCACCCTCTACTTCGCCGGCCGATCGATCACCTGGAACGGGGGTGGGGTCGCCTATCTCGATGTCGGCGACCCGCTCCCCGTGCCCGCCCTCGGTCGAGTCTGGCTCATCTCGCTCACCCAGCTGGAGGACGTGTACCGCCAGGAGAATCGTGAGCCCGAGGTCGTCTCGATCGACCTCGATCGCCTACTGGAGGGAGGTTCGGCGCAGCCGAGCCAGGGAGCCTATGGACGTCTCGTCGTCCTCGAGCCGATCGACGACATCCCGGTGATCACCTTCACCGCCCCCGGCCGCCGGACCGACCGCAACCCCCCACACCAGTCCTACCGAACGATCATCGCTCGAGGACTGACCGAGTCGTGGGGAATCGATCGGGCCGCAGCCGACCGCTATCTCGACGCGCTGAGCTAGGTTCGCGCCATGAGCGAGCGCCCCAACCCACCGATCGACAACCGCATCACACGATCATTGGGCATCGACTACCCGATCATCCAGGCCCCGATGGGCTGGATCGCTCGCAGCTCACTGGCATCTGCAGTGTCCAATGCCGGGGGCATGGGAATCATCGAGACTTCCTCCGGCGAACTCGACGCCATCAAGGCCGAGATCTCACGAATGCGGGACCTCACCGACAAGCCGTTCGGGGTCAACATCGCACAGGCCTTCGTCCGAGATCCCGGGATCGTCGACTTCGTCATCGAGCAGGGCGTCCGATTCGTCACGACCTCTGCCGGCAACCCGCAGGCCTATACCGCTCAGCTCAAGGAAGCGGGCCTCATCGTCTACCACGTCGTGCCGACGCTGAAGGGCGCCCTGAAGGCGGTCGAGGCCGGCGTCGACGGACTCGTGGTCGAAGGCGGCGAAGGCGGTGGGTTCAAGAATCCCGACCCCGTGTCGTCGATGGTGCTGCTACCACTCGTTCGATCCAAGGTGGGCGTGCCGATCGTCGCCGCCGGTGGATTCGTCGATGGCGCGTCCATGGCGGCCGCGTTCGCCCTCGGCGCCGAGGCGGTGCAGATGGGCACCCGCATGGTGTCGGCCAGCGAGAGCCCGGTACACGACAACTGGAAGCAGGCCATCGTCGCTGGTACCGAAACCGACACGGTCTTCTTGAATGGGCGTCACTCGCCGGCGCTGCGGGCCCTCAAGACCGAACGGTCCATGGGCCTTCGCTTCGCCGAGCACAACGTCTTCGGCGACTTCGGTGATGCGCAGGCCCTCTATTTCGGCGGCGACATGGAAGCCGCTCTGGCCCTCACCGGTCAGGTGCAAGGGCGCATCGACTCTGTCCGACCGGTGGCCGAGGTGATCGATGACTGCATGGCCGAGTTCCGCGAGACGCTCGAAGCGCTTGCCGACCGCTATCTGAGCCCCGAGAGGATGAACGCATGAGCAACCCCACCACCTCCCATGGGCTCATCGAGCCGCTCGTTTCGGTCGAGTGGCTCCGGGCCAACTACTCGGCCGGCACCCAAGCGGGGCCTGGCGGCCGGGTCGTGCTCTGCGACGTGCGGTACTACCTGGACGGACGCGATGGCATGGATGCCTACCTCGCCGGCCACCTGCCCGGCGCCGTCTTCATCGACATGGACGGTGTGCTGGCATCGCCTGCGGGTCCGGTGGTGGGCCGCCATCCGATGCCGACGCCCGAGGCCTTCGCTGCGGGCCTCGGCGCCGCCGGCATCTCGCCCGATGACACCGTCATCGTCTACGACGACCTCGGCGGCATGGTCGCCGGGCGTCTGGTCTGGATGCTGCGTATTCTCGGGCAGCATTCGGCGCTGCTCGACGGCGGCATCGGGGCATGGGATGGCCCTCTGGTCACCAGCCCCAGCCGACCGACTTCCGTCCCATGCGCGGTGCGACCCTGGCCCGAGGGTGCCATGGTCTCGGCCGACGAAGCACTCGCCCTCGCCGCCGGCGGAGGCGTCCTGGCCGACAGTCGAGCGGTCGAGCGTTACCGAGGCGAAACCGAACCCATCGATCCCCGCGCCGGCCATATTCCCGGGGCCATCTGCCTCCCGTTCGCCGCGAATCTCGACGCCGACGGCAGGTTCAAGTCCCCCGAGGAGCTGCGTGCCCGGTTCGCCGAGGTCGGCGTCGACGCCAACGCCGTCTTCTACTGCGGTTCGGGAGTGAGCGCCTGCCACAATCTGCTGGCCGTCGAGGCCGCCGGACTCGGTCTTCCCCGCTTGTACGTGGGCTCCTGGTCAGGATGGTCCTCGGACCCCGACCGCCCGGCAGCCACCGGCCCCCTACCCTGACCCCGACCCCCACCCCGACCCACTCAACTGTGTGCACTTACCCTCGGCTAGGGACATGGTTCTGCACACGGTTCGCCGATTTTGGATCGAATCAGGCCCGTTGGGGGGTCACGGGGCGAGGCTCGGACCACCGATTGACGCACGCGTTCACCTGGCTCGGATTGACCCGCACGACACTGCCCATCGCGGTGGCGACGTTGGGACTGGCTTCGGCGTGCAGTTCTCTGGCCACCGACAGGCTGGGCGCCGAAGTACCTCCGTCCGAGTTGGTGGTGACCGCACCGGAGCCATCCGACCCGACCTCTCGACCCGGCAGCAGCGAGACAGCCGCCAACGGCAGTGCGAGCATCGGCGATGAAAGCTCGGATCCCGCGTCCAGCCTCGTCCCTGGGCCGTCGCTCGAGCCGGCGTCATCTGCGGTCCCCGCACCGTCCGACCCACTGCCGGGATCGTCCGACGAGCTTGCCGCCGAGTTGACCCAGGCCGAGCGAGCAATCCGGGACCCTGCGGTGGACACCGAGACCGCCGGCGCCTGGGGTGGCCGCAGCCAACGTCTGTATTCGGTCTTGACCGACCATCCGGAGTGGGTGGACGCCACGCTCGCCTCCATCGGCGACGACGTTCGAGACGATGTCGAACTCGATTGGGTGGCACGCCAGAACCTGGCGGCCCTCGTGACCAGCGCTTCACCCGCGACCCACGTCCCGGCGTGGCGGATCAAGCAGCCTCGACGGGTCGAGGAGCTCCTGGCTGCGTATCACGAGGCGGAGGCCACTACCGGGATTCCGTGGAGCATCTTGGCCGCAATCAACCTGATCGAGACCCGGATGGGCCGGATCGAAGGGCTCTCGACTGCCGGAGCTCTGGGCCCCATGCAGTTCCTCCCGTCGACCTGGGCGACATGCTGCGTCGGTGACCCGACGGTCGATCGCGACGCCATCTTCGGCGCCGCGGAGTATCTCCGACAATCGGGAGCCGCTGCGGACCTCGACAGAGCGATCTTCGCCTACAACCACTCACTCCGGTACGTCAACGCCGTGCGGGCCTATGCAACCGTCATGGACCACAATGCATTGGCCTACCGCGGATTCCATGGTTATGAGGTGTACTTTCGTAGCGCCGCGGGGCTGCTCCATCTCGCCCCCGGCTACGAACAGCCAGTTGCCATCGACGCCTTCACCTGGCTGGCTGCCCACCCCGAGGCACTCGTGGATTGACCCAAAATCGTCAACCGTGTGCGACTCTGTGTCGCCCAGCGGCACCAGCTGCACTCACTTCGGGGGAGGAGCGGCACCAGCTGCACTCAGTTCGGAGTGGCCGCTCAGAGGATCGAACGTCCACCGGCCTGCACATTGCCGGGCGACCACGTCACATAGTCGCCGGGCGAGACATAGATCGACTGCGGCGTCTGTCCGAGCACATGGACGAACACCCCGCTCACACCGTCGATGGTGCCGGCCAGGGCGAAGGCAGCGCTGTTGGGTGCCCAACCGGTGGAACTCA
>JAHECQ010000289.1 GCA_024641625.1 Acidimicrobiales bacterium
GCCAGAGCACGACCAGCAGACCGACCAGGATCAGCAGGCCGAGGGGGTTGTTCTGCTCCTCGCCCGCCGCTCGCTCGGAGGGCTCACGCATGAACCATGCGGTCTTGGTGTCGTCTTCGGTGGTCAAGGTCGTCCGGGCTTCCTCATCTGAGCTGCTTCAACAGTTCATCGGCCCGAACGCGGGCTTCATGATCTGCTGCGAGAACATCGTCGAGAGATTCGGCGGTGCCCCCATCGTGGCGTTCCAGCACCGATTGGTTGATTCGAGCGATGTCGGTCCAACCAATTCGGCCCTGCAGGAATGCTGCCACAGCCAACTCGTTCGAAGCATTCAGCCATGCGGGCGCAGTACCAGCGAGACGGGCGGCTGCGAATGCGAGGTCGAGGCAGGGGAACGCCCTTCGGTCGGGCAGCTCGAAGGTGAGTGTTCCGTTCCCGAACAAATCCGGCGATGTCCAGTCGATGGCCCCGAACGGAGTGTTCGAGCGATCGGGGTAGGCCAGGGCGTAGCCGATGGGCAGCCGCATGTCGGGAGTGGAGAGCTGGGCGATCGTTGCGCCATCGGTGAGGGTGACCATCGAATGAATGATCGATTGGGGGTGGACGACCACGTCGATGTCGTCCAGCGACAACCCGACCCCGGCATCCCCGGCAGGAATCCCGAACAGCTCGTTGGCCTCGATCACCTCGAGGCCCTTGTTCATCAAGGTCGAGGAGTCGATGGTGATCTTGGGACCCATCGACCACGTCGGATGGGCCAGCGCCTCGGCAACGGACACCGACGCGAGTTGCTCGATCGTCCGGCCGCGGAACGGTCCACCCGAGGCCGTGATCTGCAACCGACTCACCCGGCTCGGCCCACCGTCGGCGGGTGCGTCGATGCCCCGAAGACACATGTGAATGGCCGCATGTTCGGAGTCGACCGGTACCAGCTCGGCGCCCGGGGTTCGACGAGCACGCTGGACGACCGGCCCAGCAGCGATCAGCGACTCCTTGTTGGCCAACGCCAGTCGCCGCCCGGCCTCGAGGCAGGCAAGGGTCACCGGCAGCCCTGCGAACCCCACGATGCCGTTGACCGTGACGTCGGCCTGACGGGCACAGTCGGCCATCGCATCGGTGCCGGAGTACACCCTGATCGACGACGGAAGACCGGCCCGTACCTCGGCTTCGTGTGCGGTGTCGCCGATGACGACGACGTCGGGACGGACCTCGAGCGCCTGTCGAATCAGCAGATCGGCCGACCGACCGGCTGACAGCGACACCACGCGATATCCCTCGCCGGCGCGGGCGAGCACCTCGAGTGTCTGGGTACCGATCGAGCCGGTCGACCCGGCTATGGCAACTTCGATGGTCACAGGCGGACGGGCACAGGCTCAGCTGGGGACCGGACTATTGGCCGACTGCGGCCACGATGGCCTGATCCAGGCCAAGAACGAGGGTGAGGTAGTAGACGCCCGGAAGCACGAACAACAGGGCATCGACACGGTCGAGTACCCCGCCATGGCCGGGAATCA
This sequence comes from Acidimicrobiales bacterium, assembly GCA_024641625.1. Taxonomy (GTDB): domain Bacteria; phylum Actinomycetota; class Acidimicrobiia; order Acidimicrobiales; family SZUA-35; genus JAHECQ01. The sequence continues at coordinate 1,515 of JAHECQ010000289.1, forward strand.
GGCGACCCATGTCCTTCACCCCGAGGTCGCGCTTGATCATCGACTCGGTGAGATCGCCGAGGGGAGCGAGCACACCGCCCACGACACCGAGCAACGCAGCGTGCAGCAGGTTGTTGCTGAAGGGTGAGATGCCATAGACACCCATGACCAAGCCGGCCACGATCGCCGCGGCGAATCCCGCCGCTGTTCCCTCCCAGGTCTTGTTGGGGCTCACCGGATGGAACGAGTGCCGACCGAACGCCTTGCCGCCGGCCAGCGCCGCGGTGTCGGATGCGACGGTCACCACGATGGCCGTCACGATGGTGCTGCGACCATCGGGAAGATTGAGCAACAAGGCCCCGAACGCGGCCAGGCCCCCGACCCAGCACACCCCCAGAAAGGTGAGCCCGAGATTCAGCGCCGGACGGTGGGTGTCGGCACCACTGAGATACCAGAGAGCCCCGAACACCACCAGCAGGGCCAGGATGAGGGGAAAAGCCTGCTGGCCCTTGGCGTAGACCGCCAGCGGGAAGCTGACCGCCGCCACCACCCCCAGCAGGGTCGCCGGATGCACGCCCGCCCGCCGCATCGTGTCGAACAGTTCCACCGCGCCGAACAGGGTGGCCAGAGCGATGAGGCCCAGCGCATACAGATTGCCGAGCCGGAAGGCCATCAGCGCGACGGAGGCCATGATGATCCCCATCATGATGGCCTGTGGGATGTTCCGCTCGCCGGTGGCAACCGCCTCGACACGCGGACGGGGGCGAATCTGTGGTCGCTGAGGAGCACCCGCGCCCGGCGGGATCAACGCTTCGATCTCGTCATCGATGATGATCGGAGCGTCGTCCTCTGGATCTTGGGTCACCGGCGCAGTGCCGAAGACGCCGGCGATGTCGTCGTCGGCCCAGTCCGGGCCCTCGCCCTTCCACCGCGGTCCCGCCAGTTCGGACCACGTGTCGGTGTCGGACGAGACGACACGGGGGACCTGACCGGTCGCCGGCTCCGTCCAATGCGGAAGATCGACATCGGAACTCGGCAGATCATCACCGGGGCGCTCGACCCCGCTGTCGGACGCCACCGGGCCCAACGAGTCGACGTGGCCTGCGGCGGTGGAGCCCACGGACGCCGATTCGAGAATCGGGGCGAATCCGAGGAATTCGTCGGGATGAATGCCGACGCCGGAGTCGGTGAGGTCGAGGTCCGGCGACTCGAGGCCGGACTGCTGCTTCGGGTCCGAGACGACCGAATCCGAATCAGGGACGATGACCGGAACCGGGCCGAACCGGTTGGGGTCGACCTCCGGCGGGGGTTCGAACATCGCGAAGATGTCGTTCGGGACTAGCTCTGTGGGTTCGCTCGCATTGTCTTCCATGGGCGCTCGCCTTCTCACGTGAGCCGAACTCAGACTTCGAGAAGTTCGTCTTCCTTGGCCTGCAAGGCCACGTCGACTTCGGCTTCGGACTTGTGGGTCAGTTTGTCGAGTTGGTCCTCGGCCCGCTTCAGTTCGTCGGCCGACATTCCGCTGTCCTTCTCGAGACTCTCGAGCTCCTTGCGAGCCTCTCGGCGGATGTTGCGAATCGCCACTCGACCTTCTTCGGCCATGTGCTTCACCACCCGCACGAGATCGCGACGCCGCTCCTCGGTGAGCGGAGGGAAGTTCAGCCGAAGCGCGCGGCCGTCGCTCGAGGGCGAGAGGCCCAGATCCGAACTGCGAATGGCGCGTTCGATGGCATCGAGGTTCGCAGGATCATGCGGGGAAATGAGAAGTTGTCGGGCTTCGGGCACCGAGACCGAGGCCACCTCGACAAGCCTCACGTCGACGCCGTAGGCCTCGACCGTCAGCCGTTCGACGAGGCCGGGAGCGGCCCGACCGCTGCGAATGCCGGAGAACTCGGTCCGTGCGTGAGCAATGGCCTTCTCCATTCGCTCCTGCGCCTCCTCGAGAACCAGGTCCGTGAGTTCGCTCATGAAACCAGCGTACCTATGGTTGCGCCTTCGAGCAGGCCACGCAGGTTTCCGTCTCCCATCAGATCGAAGACCACGATGGGCATGTTGTGTTCCATGCAGTGGGTGATGGCCGTCGAGTCCATGACCCGCAGGTCTCGATTGAGGACATCGAGATAGCTCAGGTGGTCGATCTTCTCGGCGTCGGGATTGGTGCGGGGATCGGCGGAGTAGATGCCGTCGACGCCGCCATGGGTGCCCTTGAGCAGCACATCGGCATCGATCTCCACGGCGCGCAGCGCTGCGGTGGTGTCGGTGGTGAAGAACGGATTGCCCGTCCCGGCGGCGAAGATGACCACTCGGCCCTTCTCCAGGTGGCGGATCGCTCGGCGTCGTATGTACTCCTCGGCCACCTGGGGCATGCGGATCGCCGACTGGGTACGTGTCGGGAGGCCCTTCTGCTCGAGCACGTCCTGGAGAGCCAACGCGTTCATCACGGTCGCGAGCATGCCCATGTAGTCGGCTTGTGCTCGGTCGAGACCGCCCTTGGCTCCGGCGATGCCGCGCCAGAGGTTGCCGCCCCCGACCACGACGGCAACCTCCACGCCCAGACCATGGGCCTCGACGATGTCGTCGGCAATCCGTCCGAGCACCTCACCGTCGAGGCCGAAACCCTTGGAACCGGCGAAGGCCTCGCCCGAAAGCTTGAGGAGGATGCGCTTCCACTTGGTCGGAGCCTGGTCGGTCATCGTTCTCCTGGCGGTGTGCGTCGGGTGCTGTGTTCGACGGTGCTGTGTTCGACGGTGCTGTGTTCGACGGTGCTGTGTTCGACGGTGCTGTGTTCGACGGTGCTGAGACTCAGCCGATCATGGCCAGAGCGAACCGGGTGATCTTCCCGCCACCGATCTTGTCCGAGACCTTTTCCTTCTCGCCAAAGACACCCTGTTCGAGCAGGACCATCTCGCCGTACCACGCGTTGACACGACCCTCGACGATCTTGGACCAGGCGGCCTCGGGCTTGCCCTCGTTCTTGGTGATCTCGAGCAGGGCGGCCTCCTCCTTGGCAACCTCTTCGGCGGGAACCTCGTCGCGCGTGAGATAGCGAGGCTTGGCGAACGCGATGTGCAACGCCAGTTCGTGCAAGAGCTCGGGACTGATGCCCTCGCCCTCGATCAGCACGCCGGCCCGACCTCCGCCGTGTAGGTACGCGTCGATGACGCGACCTTCGACCGCCTCGAAGCGAGAGACCCGACCGATCTCGATGTTCTCCTTGATCTCGAGTTGGAGATCCTCGAGAGTCGATTGCTTCTCGGCGACGGCATCGACGCCCTTGGCCAACACGACATCGGCCAGATCCTGAGCCAATTGGCCGAACGCTTCGGACTTGGCCGAGAAGTCGGTCTCGGACTTGAGCTGCACCATGGCAGCACCGCCGGCGTCGGCCGCCATGGCGATGATGCCTTCGCTGTTGTCTCGATCGGAGCGGGTGAGCGCCTTGGCCAAACCCCGCTCACGCAGGAGCTGGGTGGCCGCTTCGAAGTCACCCGACGCCTCGACCAGGGCCTTCTTGGCATCCATCATGCCGGCGCCCGTCGACTTGCGGAGTTCTTGTACGTCTTTCGCGCTGAAATCAGCCATGACTGGATGTGTTCCTCTGGGTGTCGTGGATGGTTGGTTGCTCGATGATCAGCTCTCGGAGCCCTCAGCCGCTTCGGCAGGGGTCTCCTCGGCAGGGGTCTCCTCGGCGGGAACCTGCTCGGCTGCCGGCTCCTCGGCCGCGGGTTCCTCGGCCGGAGCTTCGACCGCTCCGGCCTCGACCGCTCCGGCCTCGGCCGCAGCCTGGGCCGCAGCCACTCGAGCCTCGCGGGCGGC
>JAHECQ010000290.1:0-2875 GCA_024641625.1 Acidimicrobiales bacterium
GGGTGCAGTCCGACATAGAAACTGACGGGGAAGGCGACGAACCCCGAGCCGCCCCGTATCGCAGCCGTGACCAGACACTCATCACGTCCAGAACCCGACCGGTACTTCCGGTCCGGGGTCGACTCTGATTCGTGAGTCAGCGGGAGGCAGTGAAGAGCTCCCACGAGCCTGGGATGCCTTTCAGTTCGTGTTCTCCTCGAGAAGCGAACACGAGATCCGAGCCCAGTGTGAGTTCGGTGACGGTTCGAGTCGCGAGCACCTCTCCGGGTTGGGCGGCGGTCTCGACCCTGCTGGCCAAGTTCACGGCGATCCCGGAGATGTCGCCGTCACGCCGCACTTCCACCTCTCCCGTGTGGACTCCGGCCCGGATATCGATCCCGATTCCACGCACCGAGTCACGTAGCGCCAACGCACAGCGAACGGCGTGACCGGGCCCGTCGAACAAGGCCAGCACACCATCACCAGTGCTCTTCACCAACCTGCCTCCGTGTCTCTCGATCGTGGCGGCGGCCAGCGTGTCGTGTGATTCGAGCAGTTGCCGCCATCGTTGGTCGTGGAGTTCTGCTGCGATCTGCGTTGAGGCGACGATGTCAGTGAACAAGACAGTGCCGAGGAGCCGTTCGATGCGGCTCACCGGTTCAGCGCCGGTGATGAATGTCTCGATGGGGTCGAGAAACTGGCCCACGTCGCTGCCAGGCGTCCAGGGGAGATGAGGACCGTCGATCTCGACGTACTGGGCGTTGGGAAGCCGCTCAGCCATCCATCGACACGACTCGGGAGGAGCGACCTGATCACGAGACGCCGCCATCACCAACACTGGGCAGTGCACCAACGGCAACAACTCCCGCACATCGATCGTCGCCATAAGACGCATGATCTGCGCGGCATCGCTCGGACCAACCATCGAAAGCCATGCCTGGCCCGCAGTGACTCGAGCCTCGGCGTTGTCGTGTTCAGACCCAACCCACCAATGCAGCCCTTCGCCGGTTCCCCATGACGTCTCCACCGCGGCGAGCATGCCTGACGCGAACTCTGCCGCTTGCGCCGAGCCTGGGACCCCGTCGATGGCCCGCCATGTCGGGGGTGCCCCGTAGATGACCAACGAGTCCACCTGCTCAGGGAACGATGCAGCCATGAGCAACGCCATCGGCCCGCCCTCGGACCAGCCCAACACATGGGCACGGTCCATGCCCGCGGCAACCATCACCGCCCTGGCGTCGTCGGTGCGCTCATCCAGCGAAGCGATCCCCAGATTGCGATCGGACAGTCCGGTCCCCCGCTTGTCGAATACTGCGACCCGGGCGAACGAGCCGAGACGATTGAACACCTCCCGCATACCCGGGCTGGTCCACCCCATCTGCACGTGACTGATCCAACCCGGAATCACAACCAGGTTCCTCGGACCCGACCCGAACGTCTGATACGCGATCTGCGCATCCGCCGACCTCGCGAACTTGGTCACAGGTGGACCACTGTCAAAACCCATCCTTCGCTCAGCCACAACCACAGGATCGCGCACCACCCCCTCCTGCTGCACAAACGGCACTGTTGCTTCAGTGTCGTTGATCGTGCAGGGGTCTTCGATGCATCGCGAGGACCATCAGTTCGTCGTTGCGAAGCTGCCCTCGATGGGCTCGGGCCAATCGAATCCTGGCGGCGCGTCAATGATCGTGTCCACGCGCAGGCGACCGCAAGTCGTCCTTGACGGCGGCGCCCGGCAGGGCGAGCATCAACGCATGGCCGTCTCTCCAGTTCCTGATCGCCTCGCCTCCGTCACAGCATCGTTGGTTGTCACTCCATGCGCGGAAGCGATCGACTTCTACAAGCGAGCCTTCGATGCCACCGAGATCGAACCAAGGATGACCGGGCCAGACGGCTTGATCGCTCACGCCGAACTGGAGATCGGCACAACCGTGATCATGGTTGCCGACGAGTGGCCCGGTGGACCCGTCCAGTCGCCGACCTCACTCGGAGGCTCCACCATGGCACTGTTCATCTACACCCCAGACGCACCTGAGATGTGGAAACGGGCCCTCGCCGCCGGAGCTGAAGTCGTCTTCCCGTTCGAGAAACAGTTCTACGGAGACGAGGGCGGACGCGTCCGCGATCCCTTCGGACACACATGGGGCATCGGTCGTCACGTGGAAGACGTGAGCCCTGAAGAGATGCAACGTCGTATGAGCGCGTTCTACCAGAACCAGAGCTGAATCGACCGCAGTAGGGCAGTGGGTGCCCGAAATCCTGTCATGGACGCTGACCAGGGCCGATGCCTGCCATCCCGATGCTCTGAGCGTCGCAGCCTTTCCCGATTCCTCAGCGCTGTGGCCGTTCGCGCGGTGAGGTCAGGCCGTACCAAGGACCTCGAGATCATCGTGCTTCGCCAACAACCCAACCTGGGGCCAACCGCGCATCACCGCCGAACTCAACCGTCTCTGCGCCTTCGCCGTGTAACAAACCCTCAACCAGCACGGCGTCGACCCGCCCCCAACCGCTCAGATGCGACCTGGACCCAGTTCCTGCGCTCCCAAGCCGCCGTGGCCTGCGACTTCGGCACCGTCGGCACTGCGCTGTTGCGACGCTACTACCTGTTGTTCTTCATCGACATCACCACCCTCAACCAGCCACGAAGCACTATCAGGCACCCACACCCCAGCGGCTCCCAAACACCTCTTGACAAAAGAGAAGATATCTTCCTATTTTAGGTCCATGCGACGAAAAGCCGGGACCGTGTTGGCGTTGGAGGAGGCGATCCTCTCCGTGTTGGTCGAGCTGGCACGCTCCGGGACCGGGTCGGTACACGGGTTCGAGCTGGCCAAGCACCTACGCGACGACGAAGGGGGCCGAACACTCACCGCACACGGGACCCTGTACAAGG
>JAHECQ010000290.1:2885-5269 GCA_024641625.1 Acidimicrobiales bacterium
TGAGCCGCATGGAGACCGCCGGTTGGCTGACCTCCGAGTGGGAGGACGCCGATGAGGCCACCGCCGAGGGCCGGCCTAGGCGAAGGTTGTACTCGATCACCACCAACGGGCGGACGGCGTTGGTGCGAGCCCAGTCGGCCACAACGTCGGCCCGGCTCGACCTGGGTTGGAGCCCGTCGTGAACGACCGTTCGAGCCGGTTGGTGTTGGGTTGGGTCCGGCTCTACACCCATGGCCTGCCCGCAGAAACCGCTGAGCGGCGTTGCGCCGAGATCGAGTCCGATCTCTGGGAGCAGGGCCACGACCCAGCCGAAACGGCCGGCGTGGCGCTGATCGGCCGCTGTTTGCGGGGTGTGCCCGCTGATCTGTGGTGGCGTTACCGCACCCTCGTCACTGCAACAAATCCGAGGAGCAACGACATGGAATCATCGACGCGATGGAACTGGTGGGTGGCTCTCACGACCCTGATCGGCATCGCCGTGGTCGTCACCGGCGTCGGCGCCGGCGTTGCAGGTGCTGGCGACTCGGCGTGGGCGCTCACCGGCATCGCAGGTTCGCTGGTCAGCGGTGGCCTCATACTCGGCGGCCTCTACAAGCGATCCAGCGACCTGATCGCCGGGTCGTGGCTGATCCTCATCGGCGCTCTGGCCGGTGGACCCTTCGGGCTCCCCGTCGCCGCCGCGATCGTATTGAGCGGGATGTGGAGCGGCAACATGCGATTCGGCGCGGCGACCCAATCCGAGCCCAGGCTCGTCGTCGCTCGCCGCCACCAGCACGCCTTGACCCGCCGGTGGTATCTGTGGTTGGTCGCTGGGGCCGGTCTGTTCGGATTCGGGCTGCTGTTCCCCCTGCTGGTGTTCACCGACGACACCACCGACACCGTCACCACCACTCCCGGCGTCATCGAGAACGTCCTCGGTGCCGCGGGTTGGATGGCCTGGTGGGGAAGCTGGCTGGCCGCCGCAGTCAGCACCGGCATCGGCGGGATCCTCGGCGTCGCACACCTCTTCGTCCGCCGCCGCAGCCACCCACCTGCTCCCGCAGTCACCGGCAGCTGACCACGCTGCATCACCGGAGACCCTCATGAACGCCCGCCTCGACCAACGCCGCATGCTCACACCCACCGGCACCACCCTCCCCGGACCCGCCAGTGTGGTCGTCAACCGCGCCGATGGCGGCGTCCCGACGCACATCGCTCCCTGAACCACCGACAGATGACACAACCTCTCCCGCCAGGCCATCAACACACGACTGCGTCAATCGAACGCAGGGAGGGCGACGGCGGGCGGGTCGAGGCCGTCCTCACGTCTGCGGGCATCGGCTGTCTGGCGGGCGCCAGCGCCGGAGTGCTCTGGGGTGGCATCGGCGGACGTATCGCCATGCGGATCGTCTTCCTGACCTCCGACGAGCGCGTCCGCGGCCTGACCTCCGACGACGGCTTCGAGATCGGCACGATCTCGAATGCCACGGTGTTTCTCCTCATCTTCACGGCGATCCTGGGTGCCATCGCCGGGTTCATCTACGGGCTGCTCCGTGTGATCACGGCCGGGCCCACGTGGGCAGTCGCGTCTGGCGTGACCATCGCGACCGCATCAGCCGGCGGTGCCGGCATCGTCCACAGCGACGGTGTCGACTTCCGATTCCTCGAGCCACTCTGGCTCACCGTGGGCCTGTTCGTGCTCATCCCAGGCCTGTGGGCACTCACCGTTGCACTCCTCACGGACCGATTCCTCCGACCCGGAACACTCCTGCACTCAGCCCCACATTTCGTGCAACGCAGCTACTGGGGCCTGACGGGATGGATCATCCTCGCTGCCATTGCCGCTCTCGGCATTCGCGATCTTGCGCACGACATCGCCGCCCTTACCTGAAAACTCGCCGCCGGATCTCTATCACCTACGACTACCAGGGGTGGAGAGTAGGTGCGCACTCTTCGGTCGTGGGTGCTGACCAGGGACGATGTGCTGTGATGCTCGTGCCTCGTGTAATGCATTCTGTACTTTCTCGCGGCGCCGGCCCGTCTGGCTGTGCGCACGGGCCGTTCGAAGGATCTCGAGATCATCGTGTCGCGCCACCAGCTGATGGTGTTGCGCCGACAAGCCAACCGGCCCGAGCTCAACAACGACAACCGAACTGTGCTCGGTGCGATCGCCGCCGCACTCACCGGTCTCGGTCACCGCGTTGGAGCATCCACGGTGTGGAGGACCCTCAAACGCCACGGAGTCGATGCCGCAAGCCACCGATCTGCTGTCACCTGGACCCAGTTCCTGCGCTCCCAAGCCGCCGTCGCGTGTGACTTCGACACCATCGAGGGTGCCGGTTTCCGAGCCCCACAGTCCCGGCGATGTCGGCGAGGCCCTTGTGGACGGGTGCCCACGCGACACC
>JAHECQ010000291.1 GCA_024641625.1 Acidimicrobiales bacterium
GTTTCGGTCCGACCATTACTTCAACGGCAAACAGAAGGATGCCATCGACGTCTATCTGAGCTTCGTCATGGCGGCCGAGGAGTCCTCGAGCATCCGGTTCGGTCCGCTGGTCACGCCCATCACCTTCCGCGAGCCGGTGAATGTCGGTCGCATGGCCCAGCAGCTCGACGCGCTGAGCGGTGGGCGTTTCGTCATGGGTCTCGGAGCGGGTTGGTATCCCGACGAGCACCGCATCTACGGACTGCGGTTCCCCCCGGCACCAGAACGCTATGACCGGCTCCGGGAAACCATCGCGCTGATGAAGGAACTGTGGTATTCCGAGTCGGGCACCTTCAAGGGCGAGTACTACGAGATCGCCGGCACCAACTCCAAGCCGCATCCTCCGGCGGGCCGGCCGCAGATCTTGATCGGCGGTTCGGGTCCGAAACGGACCCTGCGGATCGTGGCCGAGTCGGCGCACGAGTGGAACGCCACTCCGATGTCGATCGAAGCCTACCGATCAGCGACCGAGGCCCTCGAGCGGCACTGCGCCGATGTCGGTCGCGATCCCGCCGAGATCCGTCGCTCCATGCTGATCTTCGCCACCATCGGCCCCGACAGCCGTACCGAGGATCTGGCCCTCCAGCGGTTCCTCGACATGATGGCGCCCGAAGGCTCGGGCATCTCGTTGGAAGACGCGATCGCCGCCGGCCACGGTCCATGGCGCGGTAGTGTCGAGCAGTTGATCGATCACGTCGGTCAATTGCGTGCCCTCGGGCTCGACGAGGTCGTATTCGAACACTTCTGCCATGAGGAGGACGACATTCCCCAATGGATCGCCTCCGACATCAAGCCTGCGCTCGAAGCGCTCTGACGTCGATCCACCTGCACCCATCGGATCGAGTCATTCCGGTCAATCAGCAAGTCCAGTCAACCAGTCAAACAGGGGGTTACCCATGGCAACCGAAACAATCAAGAAGCGGACCGCTGCGGTCACGCCACGTGGTGTCAACCATCTCGTGCTCAACGTGCACAACATGGAGGAGTCGCACCATTTCTGGAGCGACCTGCTCGGCTTCAAGCAGGTAGGCAAGCTCGGTCCGCGTGAAGATGGCATCCCGAGCATGAACATGCAGTTCTACAGTGGTGTCATCGACGACGTGAACCACCACGACATCGCCCTGGTCGAGCGCGAAGGCCTGCCGAAGCCCCCGGATCAGTGGAGCATGTTCGACGGCGCCTTGGCGGTGAACCACATCGCCATCACCTACCCCGACCGCGAATCGTGGCTCGAGCAGGTGCAATTCCTCAAGGATCAGGGCGTCAAGATGAACCTGCGGGTCGACCACGGCATGACCCACAGCGTGTACATCAACGATCCCAATGGCTATGGCGTCGAGGTGCTCTACGAGTTGCCGGCCGAGGTGTGGGAACACGACATCAACGGTGCGCTCAACTACGCCAAGTTGTTGCCCGAGGAAGACCTGCTGGTGGACACCACCGACTACGAGACCAACTTCAGCTGATCTCGTCGTCCATGATCGGGTTGTCCGGGGTCATGCGCCCTGGACAACCACCATCTGCATGTCGGCTGCGCCCTCGCGCACCGCGCGGGCGGCGCGATAGAGGTCCGAGTCGTAGAACGCCTTGGCCGCCTCGACGGTGTCGAACTCGGCTACGACGATCCGGCGCGTTTCCACCTCACCCTCGAGGGTCTCGTGGTCGCCGCCACGGACCAGGAACTTGCCGCCGCCGGCGGTGATCGCGGCCGGCGAGAGCTTCCGGTATTCCTCGTATTGCACCGGGTCGGTCACATCGACTCGAACGATGAGATAAGCAGTCATGAACCAGACGCTAACCCACGAACCGGAGAGTGCGTGACCACACCCGAAGCAACCATCGAGCGCGTCTTCAAGCCCATCCAGCAATTCACTCGTGGATGGATGATGGCCGAGTCGACCGACCAGTACGGCGTCGACCTCGGGTTCGCCACCGGTCGCCAGTTCTGGGTGGTCGGCCGGGCCGGTGTCCTGGGCAGTTGTCCGTGGCAGGTGGCCGCCGGAGGCTTGGCCTTCCACGCCCCCGAGCACGTCGAACAGGCGTGGCACGCAGTGCCGGCGGGCTTGACCCACCTCGAGGTGGCCGGGCACTACCTCGGACTGATCAACGCCTGGGGCGAGCGTGAACTGACCCCCAACTTCGAACATGCCAAGCTCGAAGTCATCGATTCGCTCGGTCGTCGCATCATCGACGCCGCGCCCGATGCCCTCGGTTCGGTGTTCGCCGGCTGGAGGGCGATGCCCCGGCCATCCGACGTCGGCGCTCGCGTCGCCCTCACCACGCACATCCTTCGGGAAATGCGCGGCGCGGCTCACATCGACGCCATCATCGCCTGTGGTATCTCACCGCTGGATGCCATCCTGGCGTCGACGAACGCGCCTCCTCGCACCGGTCCTGAGTACGCCGCCCGCATGGGCTTCACCGGTCCGTTCCGTGACCCGGAGGAGGTGCGGGCCCAGCGGTTCGAAGCCGAGGAGGTCACGGCCCGTATCCTCGTACCGTACTTCTCGGCGCTCAGCCCCTCGGAGCTGGCCGAGTTCGGGGAAGTGGTCGAAACCACCCGCAACGCCATCGACATGTGAGCAGGAGACGCTGATGCATGCCATTCAAGCCAAGACGACCGGTGGCCCCGAGGTCCTCGAGTGGGTCGAGCTTCCGGACCCGAATCCCGGTGAAGGCCAGGTGTGCGTCGACCTCGTCGCCGCCGGGCTCAACTTCATCGACACGTACCACCGAAGTGGCCTCTACCCGGTGCCGCTGCCGTTCGTCCCGGGCAACGAAGGCGCAGGTGTGGTCAGCGGGGTCGGTCCGGGTGTGACCGGTGTCGCCGCCGGCGATCGCGTGGCGTGGACCGGTGTGGCCGGCTCGTACGCCACCAAGGTGCTGGTGCCGGCAGCCAGGGCAGTGCTGGTGCCCGATGGCGTCGAGCTCGATGTCGCTGCGGCGACGATGCTGCAGGGCATGACCGCCCATTTCCTGGCCACCTCGACCTTCCCACTGGAGCCTGGCCATCGCTGCCTCGTCCACGCCGGCGCCGGTGGGGTCGGTCTGTTGTTGATCCAGATCGCCAAGATCCGGGGGGCCGAGGTGTTCACCACCGTCGGTAGCGCCGACAAGGCTGGCCTGGTCGAAGCCGCAGGCGCGGATCACGTGATCCTGTACCGCGACGTCGACTTCGGCGACGAGATCGAACGGATCGCCGGCGCCCGCCCACTCGACGTCGTCTATGACGGTGTGGGTCGTGACACCTTCCTGCGTGGCCTCGACGTGCTCAAGCCCCGAGGCATGATGATCACCTTCGGGAACGCGTCGGGTCCGGTCGAACCGGTGCTCCCCCTGAAGCTGATGCAGGGAGGATCATTGTTCCTCACCCGCCCGACGCTGGCGGACTACACCGCCACCCGCGAGGACCTCGAAGTGCGCTCGAGCGAGCTGTTCGACTGGGTCGCCGATGGCCGCCTCGACATTCGCGTCGGCGCCCGTGTGCCCTTGGCCGACGCCCGACAGGCCCACGAGATGCTCGAGGGTCGTGGCACCACCGGCAAGGTCCTGCTGATCCCCTGATCCCCTGATCCCCTGATCTCCTGAGCACAGAGGCGCCGAGCGCTGTTGCTGTGTCGGTGATTCCCTCGACCAACCAACCCCCTGACCCCAACCGAGTAACGGAGCACCTGTGAGCGAACCCACCCAAGGCTCGAGCATCCTCGGCCACGCCGTCGTCCGTCGAGAGGACCCGGCCTTCTTGACCGTGGGCGGAACCTACGTCGACGATCTCAAGCTCGAGCGGGCAGCCTCGCTGACCTACGTGCGTTCGATCGAAGCGCACGCCCGGGTGCTCGGCGTCGATGTGGAGGAGGCCCGCTCGGCCCCGGGAGTGATCGCCATCTTCACGGCGGCCGACATCGCCGAGATGGGCCTGGCCCCCAACGTGCTTCCCGTCTTTCCCGAGGGGATGCGTCGCCCGTACCTGGCGAGCGACATGGTCCACTACGTCGGCCAGCCCATCGTGGCCGTGCTCGCCGAGACCCGGGCCGAGGCGGCCGATGCGGCCGAGCTGGTGGTGGTGGACTACGACCCGCTGCCTCCGGTCCTCGAACTCGAGGCGTCGGCCCGCGACGAGGTGGTGCTGTTCCCCGAGGTCGGCACCAATGTGCTCGGGCGATTGACGTCCGAACACCAGGCCGACTTCTCACAGTGCGAGGTCGTGGTTGCCGAGCGCATCGTCAACCAGCGCCTGACCGCCGCCCCGATCGAGAGCCGAGCCGGGGCAGCATGGTGGACCGAGGAGGGCCGGCTCGTGCACTATTCGGCCTGCCAGGGAGCCCACCCCACCCGAGACCTGCTGGCCGCGATGTTCGGACTGGAGAAAGACCAGGTCCGGGTGGTTGTGCCTGACGTGGGCGGCGGGTTCGGCGCCAAGTCGCGGACCTACCCCGAGGAACTCATCATCGGCTATTACGCCAGGGTCATCGGGCGCCCGGTCAAGTGGGCCGAGACGCGTTCGGAGAACATCGCAGCCATGCCCCAGGGTCGCGGGCAGCTCCAGTACGCCAAGCTCGGTGGCACTCGCGATGGCCTCATCACCGCCTACCAGCTCGACGTCTTCCAGGACGCCGGGGCCTATCCGATCATCGGTGCGGTGTTGGCAGGAATGACCCAGCGCATGCTGACCGGCACGTACGAGATCCGGAACGTCGGGTTCAATGCCACCACCGTTGTCACCAACAAGGTGTCGACCACGGCGTATCGCGGCGCAGGGCGGCCCGAGGCTGCGGTGGCCATCGAGCGGATGGTCGACCGATTCGCCGACGAGATCGGCATGGATCCGGCCGAGGTTCGCTTCAAGAACCTCGTGCCCAAGTTCCTCGAGCCCTACACCACCGGTATCGGCACCCAGTACGACGTCGGCGACTACCCCGAGGCCTTGCGTCTGGCCCTCGATGGCGTCGGCTACCAGGATCTCCTGGCCCAACAGGCCGAGCGCCGAGCCAATGGCGACCGCAAGCTGCTCGGGATCGGGATCGGGGTGTACGTCGAGATCACTGCCGGTGGCCCGGGCGGTGAGTTCGGTTCGGTCACGCTCGGGAGCGACGGACGGGTGAAGGTCGTGTCGGGTGCCACACCGTACGGCCAGGGTCACGAAACCACGTGGGCCATGATCGTGGCCGACCGTACCGGCATCGGCATGGACCAGATCGACGT
>JAHECQ010000015.1 GCA_024641625.1 Acidimicrobiales bacterium
ATCCTCGTCGGCGTGATCTTCGCCCTGGTATCGGCGCTGTTCGTCACGGTGTGCGCCGTCGCCGCCTTCCTGTTCCCCTGGGCGCTCGTGTTGGCAGTGCCGGCCGGGGTTGCCGGGCTACTTGCCCTGGGGGTGCGCCTTTCATTGGCCACCACCGCAGCGGCGCTTGCCCCCAGGGGGGTCGGCAGCGTACGACACTCGTTCGCGTTGACCTCCGGGCGGGTCTGGCCGTTGATCGGCCGGTATTGTCTCCTCGGAATCGTGCTCTTCGGACTGCAGATGGCGGGCAGCGTCCTCACGGCTCCCTTCTCCGCCGCCATCGGTCCCGACGTGGCCGGCCTCGAGGGATCGCGGTTGTCCGTGCTCGATCTGATGGGTGGCAACCTGCCGCTGTTCTCGTTCCTGCAGTTGGTCAGTGTGCTCATCGGTGGCTGCATCACCGCGCTCCTGAGTGCCGGCCTGGTGCTGCTCTACCGAGACCTGGATGGCCGCACCGAGGCAGCCGTTGCTCAGCCGATCGACGGCTCAGATGTCGAGCAGCTCCGGATCGATGAAGCCTGAGCGATCGACGATGTACTCCTTGCGGGTGGCCACGTCGTTGCCCATCAGCACCTCGAACAACCGAGCAGCCTCGACGGCCTGCGCGCCGTCGGCCATCGTCATCCGCTTGAGGACGCGAGTGTCGCGATTGAGCGTGGTCTCGGCCAACTCGTCGACGTTCATCTCGCCCAGGCCCTTGAAACGCTTCCACTTGTTGAGTTCGATGTTGCGTTCGGCGGAGATGCGATCACGCTCGGCGTCATTGAACGCGTAGATCTGCTCTCCCCGGATCTTGGCGCCGAACAGGGGTGGCTGGGCCGCGAACACCCGGCCGGCTTCGAGCAGCGGACGCATGTGATGATAGATCAGCGTCAGGAGCAGGCAACGAATATGGCTGCCATCGACGTCTGCGTCGCAGAGGATGATGATGCGTCCATAGCGTGCGGCCTCGAGGTCGAAGTCCCGCCCACTGCCGGCACCGATCGAGGTGATGAGCGCCTGCGCCTCGGTGTTGTCCAGCACCTGTTTGATCGTGGCCTTGCCGGCGTTGACGACCTTGCCCCGGAGGGGCAGGACGGCCATTGTCTCCGCATCGCGCCCGGACTTGGCCGGACCGGCTGCCGAGTTTCCCTCGACGATGAGCAGCTCGCTGTCGGCGCCGTGGATGCGGCAGTCGGCCAGCTTGTCCGGCATGCCCGTTGCCCCGAGGTTGGCCGCCTGTCGGCGGGCCTCGAGCTGCTGTTTGGCCGAGACCCGGTTGATGACCGCCTGGGTCATCTTGTCGCGCAGCGCGGCGATCTGGACCTTCTTCCCGCCGCCGGAGGTCCAGTCGGAGAATCCGGTCTTGACGCTGTCGTAGACCAACGACTGCACCGATGGAGTACCGAGCTCCTGCTTGGTCTGTCCCTTGAACTGCGGCTCGGGGAAGGTCACCTTGACCGCTGCGACCAGGCCCTCCTGGACATCGGAGGGTGTGGCCCGATCGTTGTTCTGCTTCGCCAGCTTCTTGAGTTTCTTGGCATCGGCCAACAGGATGTCGTTCGCCACCCACGACAGTGCCCGCTCGAAACCGGCAACATGGGTGCCGCCCTCGCTGGTGGGGATCGTATTGACGAAGCTGACGATGGTGGTGTCGTACCCCTTCACCCAGCGCATGGCGATGTCGACGATGCAAGGCCTGCTGACCGTGGTCATCCTGCCATCGACGGGAACCTTCTCGTCGAAGGTGGCCTCGTCGTGGATGGTCAGGATGTCGGTGACCGGTTCGCCGATCGAGAGGAAGTCGACGTAGTCGGCGAGGCCACCGGCGGCAACGAACTCTTCGGGTTCGCGGCCTGCTCCGCGCCGGTCGTGCAGCTTGACGTGGAGGCCTGGTACGAGGAAGCAGACTCGAGCGACGTGGTCGTGCACACGTTCGTAATCGATGCGAGCGTCGGGGTCGAAGATCTCCAGATCGGGCCAGAACCTGACCCGGGTCCCGGTTCTGCCGGCCGGAACGGCCTTGACCTTGGCCAGCTTGGATCCCGGCTTGAATGTTCCCGATGCGAGGTAGTTGCCCGGGACTCGTTCGTTGAACACGAGCCGCCAGGTGGCGCCGTCGCGGTCGACCTCGGCGACGAGCTTGCTGGCGAGAGCATTGACGACCGATGCACCGACGCCGTGCAGGCCACCGGAGGCGCCATAGGCGCCGGAACCGAACTTGCCACCGGCGTGAAGCTCGGTGAAGACGACCTCGAGGGCGCTACGACCATCGGGCTTCTTGTCGATCGGGATGCCTCTCCCGTCGTCGGTGACCTCGACGGATCCATCACGATGGAGGATGACCTCGATGTGGCCGGCGAAGCCGCCGGCAGCCTCGTCGACCGAGTTGTCGATCATCTCCCAGACGAGATGGTGCAGGCCGTCGGTTCCGGTCCCTCCGATGTACATGCCGGGGCGCTTGCGGACCGCGTCGAGCCCTTCGAGTACCTGGATCTTCGAAGCATCGTAATCAGAGGAGGATTTCTTGGTGGCCAACGTGTTTCCTACCAGCGGAGTGAACCGATTTGGAGTATCCGACGGGGCGTCGGGTTGCTTGCGCCATCCCTGCGAGTCGGGCGCAGGGCGAGGGATTCGGGGACGTTGTCGGGTCGAGTAGGGGAATCCTGCTGGCCGACAACGGCCATGATGCGTTCGGGGAGGCCGATCCACACATAATCGAGGCGTTGTTCGTCTCGGAACTTGGTGAGGCGGACGCCACCAGAGCCACGTCCCTTGGATGGTAGCTCGTCGACCGTGGTCGATTTCGCCGTACCCAGGTCGGTGATGGAGATGACGACCGCGCCCTGGCGGGCCAAGCCGGCGCCGACCACCCGAGCGTTGCCCTTGAGTGCCATCCCGGCCACTCCCCGGGCCGCCGGTCCTTGCATCGAAATGGCGTCGACGGGCGTGCGAAGGGCCTGTGCGTCGGAGCTCACGAGGACGACGTCGTCGTCCTCGGTGCAACCCAGCGCGGCAATCACCCGGTCGCGGTCGGCCAGCTTGATGAGGGAGCGGCCGGTCGTCAGTTCCAGGAGCGATGACTGCTCGACCCGTTTGACCGTCCCCAACGCAGTGACGAGCAGCAGTGGCACGGCCGCAGGGTCCTCGATGGGCAGCGCCGGGGTGATGCCGATGATCGTCTCGCCGCGATCGGCGCCGAACAGCTCGCCGACGTCCCGGCCTCGGCTGCGACCGCCGACCTCGGGAATGTCGGCCGCGGTCAACGAGAGCAATCGCCCGCCGCTCGTGATGGCGAGCACTCGCGACCTCAACGAGCTGACGACGACACGGTCGATGACGTCGTGGCGGGTCGGCGCGTAGGACTTCGAGGTTCCCTGAGGCTCACGGCCGACGACGCCGGACACTGCGAGCGACACGACGCAGGCTTCGTCGGGGGTTTCGGCGACGGCCTGCTCCTCGATGTGGTCGAGGGTGGGAAGCTCGGCCGCAGCGACGATTCGGGTACGCCGAGGAGTGCCATACTTCTCGACCACTTCGCCGAGCTCCCGGATGACGATGGTTCGCTGTCGCTGTTCGGAGGCCAGCAGCTTCTCGAGGTCGTCGATGGTGGCTGCGAGCTCGAGCTTCTCGGCCATCAACTCGTCGTAGGCCAGCGCGGTCAACCGGCGGAGACGAAGCTCGAGGACGTACTCGGCCTGGATCTCGGACAGCCCGAGTTCGTCCATGAGCCGGGCACGGGCTTCGGGGGTGTCGGCCGATGAGCGGATGATGGCCACCACCCGATCGATGTTGTCGATGGCGATGAGCAGACCCTCGACGAGATGCAGCCGTTCCCGAGCCTTGCGCAGCCGGTACTCGGACCGTTTGACCACCATGTCGAGGCGGTGGGTGACGTAGTGCAGGCAGAGGTCGTAGATGCCGAGGGTGGTCGGTACGCCATCGACGAGGACCACATTGTTGATGCCGAAGGTTTCCTCGAGTGGCGTCAGTCGGTACAGCTGTTCGAGGAGGACCTCGGGTCGAACACCGGTCTTGCACTCGACGACGAGGCGAAGGCCGGACTTGCGGTCGGACAGGTTCTTGACGTCGGAGACACCGTTGAGCCTTCCGGCATTGACGAGCTCCTTGATCTTGGCGACCACCCGCTCGACGCCGACCAGATAGGGCAGCTCGGTGAACACCAGTCCCTGGCGATGACGGGTGACGTCGACGATCTCCGCGGTGGCCCGGATACGTAGGGTGCCTCTGCCCGTCTCGTAGGCCGAGCGAAGGTCCTCGTCGATGACCATGCCGCCGGTGGGAAAGTCGGGACCCGGCACCAACGCCATGAGTTCGTCGATGGTGGGGCGAGGCCGACGTTTGGTCATCACCAGCTTGATGGCCTGGTAGATCTCCCGGAGGTTGTGGGGCGCCATGTTGGTGGCCATGCCGACGGCAATGCCCGAAGTGCCGTTGACCAGGAGGTTGGGCAACAGTGCGGGCAGGTACGCCGGTTCGGAACCCTCGCCGTCGTAGGTGGGGCGGAACTCGACGGTTTCCTCGTCGATTTCGCCCAGGAGGTCGAGGGCTGCCGCAGTGAGTCTGCACTCGGTGTAGCGATAGGCCGCGGGAGGATCGTCGAGGCTGCCGAAGTTCCCCTGGGGGTCGATGAGCGTGACCGGCCGGCTGAAGTCCTGACCGAGGCGAACCAACGTGTCGTAGATCGCGCTGTCACCGTGGGGGTGAAACTTCGCCATGACATCGCCGACGACGTGGGCGCACTTGCGATGCGGTCGATCGGGCGTCAGGCGCATCTCGCGCATCGAGTACAGAATGCGGCGCTGCACGGGCTTCAATCCGTCTCGAACGTCAGGGATGGCGCGAGAGGTGATGACCGACAGCGAGTACGCGAGGAACGAGTCCCCCAATTCCTCCGACACGGGAACATCGACAACCTCGCGAGCAAAGGGCAAGAGCTCGCCTTGTGAGGAATGTGACGACACGATCAAAACCTTTCCGATACCCCGGGGCTTCGACGGTACCGAGAAAAGGGCCTGTATTGGGGGACGCTGTCGCGCTCGGGGGGCGCAGTGTGACCCAGCGATCGGTCGCGCCCAACCGAGACCGAGGGTCCGCAACGGCCCTCTCGCCGATGCCCTCAGTCGGCGGCGAGTACCGCCATCACCTGCCGAGCGGATGGATTGACCATGGCGACCTCCCCGATGCGTACCGTGGGCACGGTCTCGTTGCCATCGGCGACGGATCGAACGATGGCGGCCGCTTCGGGTTCCTCCCAGATGTTGCGTTTGGTCAGCGTGACGCCCTCGCTGTCGAGAGAGCGCTCGAGCAGCATGCAGAACGGACATCCCGGGCGCCAGAAGAACTCGACCTGTGGTCGAGGTGCGGCGCCGGCGGGAGCGTCAGGCGACGGTGTCGGAGAAGCGGTCATGGTGTCCTCAACCGTGAGTTTCGGGACCTTGTTCCCGACGGCTCCGGTCCAACCCGGCGGTCAACCGATCGTCGATGACGTCATGCCGTTCGATGTAGGCGGTCAGAAAGGCGGTACCGGTGGCCACCACCGGAAGCGCGACCAATGCGCCCGCAGGGCCGAAAAGCTCCGTACCGGCCAGGACGGCACCGATGGCCACAGCGGGGTGCAGATTCAGTGACTGACCGGTGACTCGAGGCTGGAGCAGGTAGTTCTCGATCTGCTGGTAGATCACGACGGCAACGATCACCCACAGCGCTCTCGATGGTTCGACACCGAGTGCCACAACGACGGGTAACACTCCGGCCAGGTAGGTCCCCAGCGTCGGGATGAACTGTGAGATGAGCCCCACCCAGAGCGCCAGCGCGACCGCCGATGGCAGGCGGAGCAATTCGAACACGACGCCATGGAAGACCGCTGACATGACGGCCAGAACGAATCGGGAGGAGATGTAGGCGCCGGTCTTGGTGATGGCCAGCTCCCAGACGGCCAACACGTTGCGTTGGCGACCAGGCGGGAGGACCGAGCAGATCGAACGCCGCAGGCGGGGTCCGTCGGCGGTGAAGTAGTACGCGAACAGGGTCACGGTGAGGGTCTGGAAGAGCAACCCGAGAACGGTGGTCCCGATGCTCACCAGGTTCCCGGCCAGACCGGCGGCGAACTTGCTGGCCTGACCGCCCGGTTCGAATTGCTTCTGGAGATCATTGGCATCGAAGACGATGCCGAAGCGTCCATCGAGCCAGATCTGGGCCCGGTCCAGGTATCCGGGAAGATTGTCGACGAGATCGTTCAACTGATTGGCGACCAGGGTGCCCATGGCGGCGAGGAAGCCGACAGTCGCGACGAACAGCGCCACGAGGCTGAGCCCAGTGGCGGCCGATCGGCCGAGCCCACGCCGCCCGAGGCGTTCGACCACCGGATCGAGAGCGAACGAGATGAACAACGCCAGCACGATCTGCACGAGAAGCCCGCGCAACTCTCTGGCGGTCACATAGAGGAGCCAGAGGACGACCAGAACACCCCACCACAGGAGGATGGACCGTCGGACCCAACGGGGGATCGAGGTGCTCGTTTGGTCCATGCGCGGGATCCTAATGCCGATCCCGCCCCCAGAAATCCACCGGCTCCTCCATCAGGGTCCGAACGCGTCCTCGACTGAGCGTTCCCACGGCCGAACCGTGTTCCGGCTCGTGGAGCACGACCATGGGGGGCATCTCGCCGCCGGACCGTTCCATCAGGGCCGCAACCGATTCGGTCGTCCATGCGCGTTGAACGCCGCCCACGGGCACCATGTGCCGTCCGAGGGGCGTCCAACTGCGTTCCACCGGGTCAACCGATGCGAACAGTCCGGGAGCCACGTAACCGATCGGTTCCGAACCCCAACGCACCACCGGTCTCGCCA
Organism: Acidimicrobiales bacterium; assembly: GCA_024641625.1. Taxonomy (GTDB): domain Bacteria; phylum Actinomycetota; class Acidimicrobiia; order Acidimicrobiales; family SZUA-35; genus JAHECQ01. The sequence goes on from JAHECQ010000015.1 coordinate 6,891, forward strand.
GCTCCGGCCCGGGAGCCTGGGTTCGGAGGAACTGTTCGATCGTCATGGCCTCGTTCACCGGTCGAGGGTGAGCAGCCATGAGTGCCGCCGTGGGCGTCGAGGCCAAGCGGTGCCGAAGAGCCGCTCCGGCGATCTCGCCTCGCGCCGCCAGAACGATGAACGTGCCGATCAGGACGGTGCCCCATCCCGACAGCCGGGACCAATGGACGACCTCGGCGATGCCGAGGCCGAAGATCACCGTCCCGATGCCCATGCCGAGGCGGGCCGAACCCAGGCGGGCCAGCTCGCCGTTCCCGGTCCGCTTCCAGATGATCGCCGTGAGGATTCGCCCACCGTCGAGCGGTGCGCCCGGCAACAGGTTGCTCACGCCCAACAGCAGGTTCACTGCGATCAGCCAGGCGAACATTGCGGTCACCAGTTCCGGCCAGCTGCGGTACCTCCCCATGGCGACGATGACGCCGAAGAGGCCGGACAACACGAAGTTGGCTGCGGGGCCGGCTGCGGCGATGCGGAATTCGGCCCCGGGGTTCGGCGCTTGGCGACTGAGACGGGCGAAGCCGCCGAGCAGCCAGAGGGTGATGCCCTCGACACCGACCCCGTTGCGACGGGCGATCACCGCATGACCGAGCTCGTGGCCGATCAAGGACACGAGGAACAACGTCGAGCCACAGATGGCGACGCCGACCCGTGCGCTCAATGGTGCGTCGGGAAACAGCGACCGAAGGGTCGAGGTGCTCAGCACGTAGGTGAGGAGCACCACGACGACCCCGACACTCCAGTTCATGCTGATCGGGATGCCGGCAATCCTGCCGAGCCGAAGGCTGTGTCGCACGATCGCCATTGTGGCCCATCGGCGGGCGACCGGGGGTGCGCGGCCCTCCGTCATCGCGGGCGGTACGGTCGCGGCATGGTCAAGGCGTTCGAGGTCCAACTTCCGAGCCGACGTCTCCTGATCGAGACGACCGGTCCTGCTCCCGTCGTGGCCGATGCAGTGGTGGTCATTCTCGTCGCTGGGTCCTTCGTCGGTGCTGCTGGGTCCTTCGTCGGTGCTGCTGGGTCCTTCGTCGGTGCTGCTGGGTCCTTCGTCGGTGCTGCTGGGTCCTTCGTCGGTGGCTGGTCGCGCTCGGTGGCCGCCCGTCTGCCGGTGAGCTGTGCGTCATTGACCATCGAGTCCTTGCGAGGGACACCGGAGGACGCCGACGACATCGCCGGAGCCTTGGCGGGGTTCGCGGCCTCTGGTGCAGTGATCGTCGCCCACACCCGGGCGGCCACCAGCGCCATGTGGCTGGCGATGTTGCACCCACCGCTCGTCGCGTCGGTAGTCCTGGTCGAACCGATGGCGTTGGTGGCGCCGCCGCGCAGCGTGACCCAGCCCGTCGAAGTGCTTCGGGCCGAGCGGGCCGTTGAGGCCGACGAGTCGTTTCCCGGTGCTGCGGTGACGTCGGTACCGGAGGTCGGGGGTCGGAGCTGGGTGTCGACTGCCGGTGGGATCGATGCCGTTGTGGCCGCGATGCTTCGGGGCGTCAGACGGCGAGCAGCATCATGACCAACAACATGCCGGCGATGAAGGAGACGAACAACCACTCCAGGCGCTGGCGGGTGCCGAGTTCCATCGCCAGGTGATTCTCGAGCGCAGCGGCCTGCCCACTCGTCTCCTGTAGTTCGAGCTCGAGCATGTTCAAACGGTGCTGTTTGCCGGCGGACGCCTTGCGGGCCAGGCTGAGTTGTTCGTTGATGGCTGCGAAGTCGCTCTGGAGCTGCTGAAAAGCCCCCTCGCTCTCGCCGAGCTGCATCCTCAGGGCGATGACGTCCACCGTTTCGCCGCCCAACTCGGACGCATCGTCGGTCGAAGGGTTCTTGAGGCGGGTCCGGATGCGACGCAGATGGCTTGCGTGTTCGGGCGCCACCGGTGCCATGATCCGCTCGGTCGAGAGCAACACACGATCCAGGTAGGCAGTGTCGTCAGGCAGGTTGAAATGAGCCCAGAGGTTGCGAGCCTCGATCAACTGCGCAAGGAGTCCGCGTAGGTCCTCCCCGAAGAAGGACGAGAACACCGGCCCCCAGAATCGGCGAAGCACGAACAGCTGGAACAGTGGATCGGTCGCCCCGTGTTCGTTGGCCCGGCCCATGCGATTCGCTGCGGCGTCCTCCCATGACGGGTCGTCGGCGAAGTAGTTCGACATCCGCTCGTCGATGAACGGCCCGATGCCCTGGGCAAGCAGTTCGAACGCCTCGGCCATCTGGCCGTGGCGGCTGACCTTGAGATCGGGTGCTCGGGTTGGGCGTGACGCAGGCATGGGGTCGTGGAAATCTCCTTGCCCGACTATCGGCAACGTGGCTGCCAACCTGAGAAGGTCGGCAGCATCATGCACGAGCGGTCGATCGTTGCGGACACGTCTCCCGGCCGACGCGACACCTGCACACCGGAATGGCTCAAGAACGTGACGCGACGGCCGTAGCTAGGTGGGTATGCAAGAACAGCGTCTGACGGCCTCTCCCGCAGTGGTGATCTTCTGTGGTGTCGCGACGACGCTCGTCTGGATCATCGGCCTGTACGTGTTGTTCGGGCTCCGCGGTGACGTGCTCGGCGTGGCGGCATCCTCGGGTCTCATGGGTTCGGTCGGAGCAGCGGGCGGGTCGATCTGGCAGAGTTGGAGGTCGCGTGGAGCGACCGCAGCATTGGCTCGGGCCGAACACGACGCCAACCATGATCCCCTGACCGATCTGCTCAACCGGAATGGCCTGTTCCAGGAGCTGCAGTGGTCCTTCGACCGAGCAAAGCAGACGGAGACCATCCTGGCTGTGCTGTTCCTCGATCTCGATCGTTTCAAGGTGATCAACGACTCGATGGGTCACGATGCCGGCGACGAACTGCTACGAATCGTCGCCGGTCGCCTGCAGAGCGCCGTACGCGGCACCGATGTGGTCGCACGCTTCGGCGGCGACGAGTTCGTGGTCGTCTGTCGTGATCTGATGTCGGAGAAGTCGGTGCTGGCGGTGGCGAAGCAGATTCTCAAGTCGTTCGCCGAGCCCGTTTCCCTGCGAGGCAATGCGCAGGTCGTATCGACGAGCATCGGTGTCGCCATCGCGCGACCGGGAGATGTGCGAGCGCCGCAGGATCTCGTCCGCGATGCCGACGCAGCCATGTATCGGGCCAAGAAGGGTCGGACCGGCTATGCGGTGTTCGACGAGGCGCAGCGACGCAAGGTGCTCGATCGACTCGACATCGAACGAGACCTGGTCAAGGCGCTCGACGAGGAACAGTTCATCGTCTACTACCAGCCGATCATCGATGTCACCGCAAAACGGCTCTACGGCTTCGAGGCTCTCGTGCGTTGGAACCATCCAACCCGTGGGGTGATCTCGCCGGGCGAGTTCCTGGCTGTCGCCGAGGAGACCGGCATGATGGCTCGTATCGGCGAGGTGGTCCTGCGCGAGGCCTGTGCCCAGGCGGCGGTGTGGAATCACATCTCACCGGCGGCCTACGACATCAAGATGAGCGTCAACGTCGCCGAGGCTCAGCTGCTCGACTCCAACTTCCCCTACCTCGTGAGTGAGGTGCTGGCCTGGTCGGGGTTGCCGGCCGATCAGCTGGTATTGGAGATCATCGAGGACGTCATCGTGGACCACCTCGACGGGCTCGGCATTCTTCGCGACATTCGAGGCCTCGGTGTCAACCTGGCGATCGACGACTTCGGTACCGGCCAATCGAGCCTCAGCTACGTGAAGCAATTCGACATGGTTTCGACGCTCAAGATCGACAAGAGCTTCGTCGACGACATGAGCTCGACCTCCAGTCACCGGGCCATCATCGAGGCGATCGTCGCCATGGCGAAGGCGTTGAACCTTCGCATCGTGGCCGAGGGTGTCGAGAGCGAAGGCCAGGTGCGGGAGCTGTTGGATTTCGGGGTGACCCTGATGCAGGGGTATCTGTTCAACGAGCCGGTCCGGCCCGATGCGATCGACCCCGGTGTCTGGTTCAAACCTCGCGAGGTGAGTCCGGATCGACCTGGTCTGACACCCCTGGAGGTGAGCCGGGTACTGGCCGAGTCGTCGGTTACCGGTCCGAGGCCCCGCCCGGCCCGCCGAGGGTGACGAAGTCGATCAGTGACTCGACCGCCTGGAGCAGGGGCGCCTCGAGGTCCTTGTAGGAGTCGACCCGGCCGAGCATCTGCTTCCAGAGATGGCCCGGATCCCCGGAGAACCCGATGGCTCGGGCGATGCCGGTCTTCCAGTCGGTGCCCCTGGGAATGACCGGCCACGCCCGGAGGCCGACCACCTCGGGGCGGATGGCCTGCCAGACGTCGACGTAGGGATGCCCGCAGATGAGCACGTCGGGATGATCGATCTGCTGAGCGATCCGGGACTCCTTCGAACCGTCGATGAGATGATCGAGCAGCACGCCGAGTCGTCGAGTCGGTTGGGGCCCGAACTGCCGAACCACCGCTTCGAGATCGTCTGCGCCGTGCAACGGTTGCACCACGATGCCTTCGATGCGGAGATCGTCGCCCCAGACCTTCTCGACCAGCTCGGCGTCGTGAACACCCTCGACGAGGATGCGGCTGGGCTGAGCGATCCGCGCCGGTGCGTTGGGGACCGCCACCGATCCCGAGGCGGTGAGGGTCGGCCGGCTCGACGTCGCGTTCTTCGGCGGGGCAACGAGGCGGACCGTTCGACCATCGACGGAGAAGGCACCGGGCTCGTTGCGAAGCGTGTGCTCGCGGCCCTTCTGGTCGCGGATGACGATCCAATCCGGGGTGTAGCGCAGGATGACGCCGACGTGGCCGTGAGCGCGGTGTCGAACCGTGATACCGGGGGATCCCGGCACATCGGGCCAATTCGGCTTCGGTCGACGGGGGCCGTTGATGTCGAGAGGTTCGCTCAGGATTCCGGACACCATTGGATCCTAACCCAGCTGATTGGTTGCCTGGCCCGATGGGCCATCGGTGGGAGTGAGCATGATCGGCCGCTAGGAAGTGGAGGTGATTCTGCTCGATGCTGTCGCTGTCTCGATGTCGCGCCCGGATCGCCCGTTGTTGTCGAACGTGTCGCTGACCATCTCGACGGGCGACCGCATCGGCATCGTCGGAATCAACGGCACCGGGAAATCGACGCTGCTGCGCATCCTGGCGGGCCGCACCCGTCCGGAGTCGGGCGAGGTGCGCCCGGGGCGTGGGGTACGAATCTCCATGCTCGACCAGGACGCTCCGTTGCCACAGGGACGAGTGTTGGACGCGGTCCTCGAATCGTCCACCGGTCGGGCCGAGGCCTGGGAGGCCGAGGCCGCCTTGACCCGACTCGGGATGGGCCACGCCTTCGACCGCGATACCGCAAGTCTGAGCGGAGGCGAGACCAAGCGCGTCGGGCTGGCGAAGGCACTGGTGGCTCCGAGCGATCTGTTGATTCTCGACGAGCCCACCAACCACCTCGATCTCGACGGCATCGAGTGGCTCGAGCAGCATCTCACCGGGTATCGAGGAGGGCTGTTGCTCGTGACCCACGATCGGCATCTGCTCGACAAACTCACGACTCGGATGCTCGAGCTCGATCGGGGTCATGCCCACGTGCACGAGGGAAACTACGACAGCTACCTCGATGCAATGGCGCAGCGGGCTGGGCAGGCCGCCGATGCCGAGGCGATACGACGTAATCTGGCCCGTTCGGAGCTTGCGTGGCTGCGACGCGGAGCCAAAGCCCGAACATCCAAGCCGCGCTACCGAGTCGAGGCGGCCAAGGCGCTCATCAATCAGAAGGCCGAGGGGCCGGCACGTCCGGCGGAACTGCATCTCGAGTTCCCCACCCCTCGCCTGGGAGACGTGGTGGTCGAGCTCGACAGGGTCAGCGCGGTCACTCCCGACGGCCGTCAGCTGTTCTCGGGACTGGAACTGAAGCTCGACCCACGTGAACGTCTCGGCATCGTCGGGCCGAACGGTGCGGGCAAGACCACGCTGCTCGAGATCATGGCGCGTCGTCGGGCTCCGGAGTCGGGTTCGGTCACCTGGGGCAGCACCGTCGAGTTGGGCTACTTCAGTCAGTCCGGCGGGGAACTGGACCTCACCCTCCGAGCTCGGGAGTTCGTGGCCGGCCCCAATCGGAAGCCGGACTGGACCGACGCCCGGTTGCTCGAGTCGTTCTGGTTCGATGCCGACGCCCAGTGGGCCGAGATCGGCACGCTGTCGGGAGGTGAACGCCGGCGCCTGCAGCTCCTGCGGGTCCTCGCCGACAAGCCGAACGTCCTGCTTCTCGACGAACCCACGAACGACCTCGACCTCGAGACCCTGCGGGCCCTCGAGGACTTCCTCGAGGATTGGCCCGGGGCAGTGGTGGTCGTCAGCCACGATCGCGCCTTCCTCGAACGGGTCGTCGCTGATGCGCTGATCGTTGCCGATGGTCGGGCCGCCCGTTGGGCCGGCGGCTACAACGCGTGGGACGAACAACGTCGTCGGTTGGGTACCGGGGGATCCTCACCCAAGCCGTCGGGCCCTCGACGTTCGGCGCCCAGGACCGTTGCCGGGGTGGGTGGAGATACTCGGCCCGTCGAGCCGCAGAAACGCTCGGCCAGTACCCTCGGTCACCTGATCCGAGCGGCCGAGAAGGAGATGGCCCGCCTCGAGACGCGCAAGGCCAAGCTCGAGACCGAACTGGTCGGTGGCGGCGGCGATCACACCGTCCTGACCCGCATCGGCCAGGAGCTGAGCGAGGTGACCGAGGCGCTCACCGAGGTCGAGGAACGTTGGCTCCGGCTGTCCGAGGAACGCGAGTACTGACAAGATGGCCGAGCATCGAGACGAGAACCCGAATGCGGGACGAGAGAGAGTGAGAACTGCGTGACGAACCGAGTAGCACTGGTGACCGGGGGAGGCCGAGGGATCGGTCGAGGTATCGCCCTGGGATTGGCGGCCGATGGCTTCGACGTCGCGCTGACCTATCGGAAGGACCCCGAGGCCGCGGCCGAGACGGTGGCCATGGTCGAGGCACTCGGGCAGGCCGCCTTCGCCATCCAGGGCGATGTCTCGGTACCCGAGGACAACGCCCGCACCGTGGCCGAGGTGATCGATCACTTCGGCGGCTTCCAGGTGCTGGTCAACAACGGCGGCATCGCCAGTCGAGGTCGCTCCGTGGTCGACACCGACCCGGCCGAGCTGCTGCGAGTGGTTGCCACTCATGCGTTGGGTCCTCACCATCTGTGCTCGGTGGCCATTCCCCATCTGCGCACCCACGACCGCTCCGACATCGTGGTCATCTCCTCGGTCGCCACCATCACCAACGGCGCCAACGGCGCTCCGTACAACATGGGCAAGGCCGCGTTGGAGGCCCTGGCCATCACCCTGTCCAAGGAGGAGCGGGCGCATGGCATCCGAGTCAACATCGTCGCCCCCGGGTTGGTCGAGACCGAGATGGGCAAGCGCCTGGTGAAGGGGGCGGCCGGTATCGATGACATCACCAGCCTCAACGCCACGATGCCCTTTGGGCGAGTGTGTCAGCCCGAGGACATCGCCGGGGCCGTCCGGTTCTTCGTCTCGGACAAGGCCGGGTACGTCACCGGAGAGAAGCTCAACGTGTGGGGCGGAGGCCAGGAATGGCGGTGACCCAAGGCGCCGACCTCGAGCGGCTCCGCTCACTCCATGGCATCAAATGGCAGCGCGACGAAGGCGACGTTCTGGCTGCCTGGGTCGCCGACATGGACTTCCTCCCGCCTCCTCCGGCGATCGAGGCCGTGCGGGGGATCGCGGAACGGGGCGACTTCGGCTACAGCCGGGCGGCGCTCTCGCAGCTGCCCGAGGCCTTTGCCTCCTGGCAGGAACGGCACCACGGCTGGCGTCCGGAGCTCGACAAGCTCCGGATGTTCGCCGACGTCCTCCAGGCCATCGATCTGAGTCTGTGGTTCCACACCGAGCCGGGCGATGGCATCGTGCTGTTCACGCCGGTCTATCCGCCGTTCATCCGCGCGGCCGAGCACGGCGGGCGTCGGCTGATCGACTGCCCGCTCGATCGGGCGAGCGGCTGGCGTCTGGATCCCGATCGGCTCGAGGCGTGCATCGACGATCGCACGAAGGTCATCCTCACCTGCAATCCCCACAACCCCACCGGGCGTGTGTTCGATCGTTCCGAGCTCGAGGCGATCGCCGAGGTCGCCGAGCGGCACGATCTGCTCGTGCTGTCCGACGAGATCTGGGCCGATCTGCTGCATCCGGGTAGTACCCACATCCCCATGGCGCTGATCGGTCCGGAGATCGCCGCCCGGACCATCACCATCTCTGCCGCCAGCAAGACCTTCAGTCTGGCCGGTCTGCGAACGGCCATCGCCCACATGGGTCACGTCGGCGTCGCCGACGCCTTCGATGCGATGCCGTCGCACGCCTTCGGGGGTCTGAGCACCCCGGGCTGTGAGGCGACCCTCGCGTGCTGGACCCAGGGAGAGTCTTGGCTGACCGAGGTCCGTCAGCATCTGACCGAGCAACGCAACCGTCTCGCCGTCAGACTGGCTCAGGAGCTCCCCGAGGTGGGGTTCGTCCTGCCGGAGGCCACTTACCTCAACTGGCTCGACTGCAACCCGTTGCGACTCGACAGCGATCCGACCGCGTACTTCACCGAGCACGGCGTGGCGTTGTCCCCCGGGAGCGACTTCGGTCCGCTCGGCGCCGGTTGGGTGCGACTGAATGCCGCCACCTCGTCGGAGATTCTCGATCAGATCATCGACCGGATGGTCGCAGCGGTTGTGGCTGCTCGAGCCTGATCCGAGCAGCCGTTCAGACCAGCCGCTGATCGGCGTCGGCCAAGCCGGCGCTGGTGGCGGCACTGCGAAGGAGCTTGATGGTCTCGACGTCCACCGGGATGCCGTCGGCTCGTGCTTCGCGTGAACGGTTCTCGGGATCACCGGGTAGCAGAACCTCGCTGAACCCCTCTCGTAGGTCCGAACTCTGGACGTATCGCAGGTAGGCGTCGGCCTCGGCGGCGAACCCGGTCGCCGCTCCGGTGGCAGCGGGATCGATGACGATCGACAGCATGTTGTTGATGATCCGTCCCGCGGCGCGCTTGTTGCCCGGTTGGATGGTGGGGCCACCGATGAGGGCGGCACCCAGGAGCTCGGCCATGATGGCCAACCCCGAGCCTTTGTGATCGCCGAGCGCCAACAATGCGCCCTCACGAGGGTTGGCGAACAAGCCGGAAGGGTCGGTGGTCGCCCGGCCGGCGCCATCGATCATCGTGTCGGGCGGGACCGGCCTTCCCTCTTCCATGGCCACCCGAGCCTTGCCGGCGGCGATCTTCGACGTCGCCATGTCGAGCATGACACGAGGCGTCGGCCGTCCGTTTCGTTCGGGTCCGCCGGGAATGGCAAGACAGATCGGATTGGTGACGAACCTCGCCTCACGACCCCCGTAGGGGGCCACCAACGGAGCATGTCCGCAGACGTTGACGAAATGGAGCGATGCCAAGCCGGCAGCCGCACATTGCTCGCCCCAGTGGCCGATTCGGCCGATGTGATAGCTGTTGCGGAGACCGACGATGGCGGCTCCGTGGGTGCGGGCTCGCTCGATGGCGTGTTCCATCGCTTCGTAGCCGTTGACCTGACCGAAGCCCATGTTGCCGTCGAGCACGCTGAGCACACCGAGATCCTGAACGATGGTGGGATGCGAGTTCACGGTCAGCTCGCCTCGCAGTGCCCCGGCGACGTAGGCGGGGAGCATCCCGATGCCATGAGAGTCGTGTCCGGCGAGGTTGGCGCCAACGAGCTGATCGGCGACGAGGCTCTGCTCGGTCTCGGAACTCCCGAGTTGTGCACACGTGTCGCGGATGAAGGCATGAAGTTCATCGGGATGGAGAATGGCCATGTCCAGTTTCTAGCGCATCTCGGTCTCTACACTCTCGTCCATCGCAGGGACTACATCGCTCGTTCGGCATCGCCCTCATCGGCCGTGGAACCGGTGCCGGGACATCGTGCGATCCTTCGCGCCCGACGGGTCGACGTTGTCCGGTCTGCCTTGGGGGGCGCTGCTCCTCGGACTGTCGAGCACGGTCCTGATCGTCGTGGGGGGTACCCTCGCCGGCGCGGGCGTGCCTGGTGGCGGCGGACGGTTGTGGTCGGTCCCTTCGATCCCGATGCGGCCCTCGGTGGACCTGCTCGGTGCCCTCGTCGTGTTCTATGCAGGGCTCATCCTGTTGGTGCGGTCCTGGCTGAAGCTTCGTCGCGACGTGCGTCGCCGAGGGGCAACGGTCGCCGCAGTTGCCTTCGTGGTGGTTGTCTGGTCGATCCCACTGCTGGCGGGGCCGCCGCTCGGCAGCCGGGACGTCTACGCCTACGCCGCGCAGGGCCGATTGGCCGAACAGGGCTTCAACGTCTACCAACAGGGTCCGGCCGCCTTGGGCAACGATCCGGTCCTCGGTCCGGTCGATCCGCTCTATCTGGACGCGCCGGTGGTCTATGGGCCGGTGTTCGTGGCCATCTCCTCGGCGGTGACCGTGGTCGCCGGCGATCGGATTGTCTACCAGGTGTTGGCATTCCGGGTGCTCGCGGTGCTCGGTCTCGTCGTCACCGGGTTCGCGGTGCGTGACATCGCCAAGACGTTGGGGCGCGATCCGGTGGACGCCGTCGTGCTGGCGGTCGCCAACCCGTTGGTGCTGCTCCACCTGGTTTCGGGCGCTCACAACGAGGCCATGATGTTGGCGTTCCTCGTCGGTGGGGTGGCCATCGGCCTCAGACCCAAGTGGCGACTGTGCGGGATTGCGTTGTGCGCCTTCGCCGCCGCCATCAAGGTTCCGGGCATCCTCGGTGCGGCCTTCCTCGCTTGGCCTTGGATCATCGAGGCGGGCCGCCCCATGCGGCGCCTCGGCCGGACAGTCATCGGCGCAGCCGAAGTGTTCACGGTGATCGCGGTGGCCGGTCGTCTGACCGGGTTCGGCTGGGGTTGGGTCGATGCGTTGCTCAACGCCACACCGGTCGATGCGTACCTCAGCATCACCCGATTGCTCGGTGGCGGCTTCCAACTGGCAACCGGCTTGGACGCGGCCCAGGTGCTGTCGATTGCCGGAGTGCTCGGACTGCTGCTGGCGGCAGGCCTCACGGCGTGGCTGCTCTTGTGGCGGAAGGGTTCGGCGGTCACGGCCCTTGCCTGGAGTCTCCTGCTGTTCGCCATCCTGCATCCGACCGTGCAGCCCTGGTATCTGACCTGGGGCCTCATGCTGTGGGCGGCGGCGGCCGCCGGCAATCCCAACCGGGCGTATCTGACGGTCACCGCGGCCGCCGCGTTCGTTGTTCTGCCGGTGGGACCTCAGGCCGGCCTGGTCCTGCTGCAGGACAACGGGCTCATGTCGATGGCATTGGCTGCCGTGGGCCTCGGACTGCTGACCCTCAGTCCGGGCATCGGCCGATCCGGCCCCCAGCCGCGACGTGCATCGGCTGTGCCCTCCGCACCCGATCGCGAGCTCGTCACGGTCCTCGTGCCGACCAGGAACGAGGCCGAGAGCGTCGGATTGCTCGCTCGACGCGTCATCGACGCCTTCGCCCCCACGTCGGGGTCGGTCGAAGTCCTGTTCGTCGACGACAGTGACGACGACACCCCGGCGGTGCTCGATGCTCTCGCTGCGGAGTTGTCCGAGGTCCGAGCGTTGAAGCGATCCGGTGCCCAACGATGGGGTGGTCTCGGCGGAGCAGTGGTCGATGGGTTGGGGTCGGCCCGTGGGTCTGTCGTGGTGGTGATGGACGGCGACCTCCAGCACCCACCCGAGGTGGTGCCCCTGCTCGTCCGCCAGGTACGGGCCACGGGAGGGATCGTGGTGGCCAGTCGACACGTCGATGGAGGTGCAGCGTTCGGTTTGTCGACCACGCGGCGTCTGATGTCGAACGTTGCGACGTTGTTGGCGCGGGGTGCGTTCCCCAGACGGGTCGGGCGCGTGGCCGATCCGATGAGCGGCTTCTTCGGCTTCCCGCTGCACCGCATCGATGCGGCTCGACTGCAGCCCGAGGGATTCAAGATCCTGATGGAGCTGTTGGCCACCCATCCCGAGGTCGGGTCGTCGGAGGTCGCCTTTCGGTTCGACGAGCGAACCGCCGGTGCATCGAAGGCATCGCCTGCGCAAGCGTCGCGTTTTCTCGGCCACCTCGTCGATCTTCGCCTCCGTACCAGCCGGCCATGGGCCGGAGCCGGCAACCCTCAGCGAGTGTTCCAGTCGACGTGATCTCGCAGGGGTGCGGCTCGTAGCGCCAGGGCGCAGCTGATGATGACCCCGGCGAGCAGTCCGTCGCGGACCGACAATCCAATAGCGGCAACAGGTCGATGGACACCCGAAGGACCGAACACGACAAGGGTGAGGGCGGTGAGTGCGACCGCAGCGCCGGTGAGCATGCAGGGCACTCGACGCTCCGAGGTCCACAGCAGGGCCGCTGGAGGGGTGAGCCACAGGAGGAATTGCGGCGACAACAAGGGAGCCGTGAGCAGCAACGTTGCCGTCGATGCCAGCATGACCAGGGCCGCAGCGTCGGCCGAGGTTCGTCGACGGGCCATGACGACCAGGGTTGCGACGACGGCCAGCATCACCAGGCGTCCTGCGGTGACGATGCCGTCGTTCATCGATCCGATGCGATAGGCGTCGGCCTCGAAGCGGGGTTTCTGCGTGCTGAGGAGGGCGACCAGTGAACCGGGCAGCGATTCCACATGCCAGCCGGTCGCTCCTCGGAGGCTGAGCACCTGCGTGAGCGCGTCGAGCCCAGCCCATGCGAGCCACGCGGTCGCCAAGGCGGTGCCGGCTGCGGCGGCAGCCACAGCCTCGCCTCGGCGTCTGGTGGCTACGGCGGCGGCGATCAGGAGCGCCGGTGCGAGTTTGATGGCTGCGCCGATCGAGGCGACGACGGCAAAACCGGTGATGGTGCGCCGGCTGGGTGGTCGGGCGAGCAGCACCAGGCCGATTGCCGTGCACGCGGTGGCCCAGAGATCGAAACGAAGCAGACCCGCGGGAACGGCGGCGGTGCCGAGCATCAGATAGGCCAGGCCGGCGTCGCTCGTGTGGCGGCTGCCGGCGCGCTCGGGCAGCCCGAGCGCCAGCACTCCGGCGACGCCGAGATCGACCACGAGCGAGACGACGACGAGCAATCGCTGCGTCTGCACGACATCGTCTCGGGCCAGCAGTTCGATCAGTGCCACCGAGCCCGGCGGGTACTCGACCTCGTGATCGACCCAAGGTCGGCCGGGGGCTGCATGAATCTGCTGGAACCGGTTGGCATCCCAGCCGCTCAGCTCGTCGGGCTCGTCGGTCCATGGTCCGAACACGAGAACGCCGGCGGCCACCACCCGTATCCCGATGGCAAGCAGCCAGAGCCAGCGACGCATGCGGCAACCCTACGCACTGACCTACGCACTGACTCGATCCTC
>JAHECQ010000292.1 GCA_024641625.1 Acidimicrobiales bacterium
CAGTCCCTCCAATCGGCCATCGACGCGTCACGAGCAAGTGGTCTCGTCCCATCGGCCTGAGTGACCATGACCGATCTGATCCAAGGCGGCCATCACGGCAACCCGCACCTGGAGACCGTGATGGGCACCGTGGTCGGCATCGACGTGCGCGACGCCGACGCACCCCTCGAGGCCATCGACGATGTCGTGCGTTGGCTGCATCATGTCGACGAAGTGTTCAGCACCCACGATCCATCGAGCCCCATCAGCGCCATGGGTCGCGGCGAGCTCGGCTACGCCGAGGCCTCGGAGGAGATCCGCGAGGTGTTGCGCCTGTGTGAATCCGTCTCGAGGCAGACCAACGGATGCTTCGACGCCTTCGGTGTGCCGGCGCCCAACGGCACATCCCTCGAGACGTCAGGGCTGGTGAAGGGCTGGTCGATCGAGTGTGCCGCCACCATCTTGGAAGGACATGGCTGCTCCGACTTCTGCATCAATGCCGGCGGTGACATCTCGCTGCGCGGCCGACCGAGCCCTGGCGCGCATTGGCGGGTGGGTGTCCGCCATCCCGTCGAGGAACACGCCCTGGCCCTGGTCCTCGAGGTCGAAGGCCCACTCGGCGTGGCGACCTCGGCCACTTATGAGCGCGGCGCTCACATCATCGATCCCCGCACCGGACAACCGTCGACGACGTTGGCCAGCGCCACCGTGGTCGGACCCGACCTCACCCTCGCCGACGCCTACGCCACCGCAGTGTTCGTGATGGGCCTCGACGCCCTCGACTGGATACGGACCGTGCCGGGTTACGACGTCTTCCTCATCACCCACGAGGGCACGACCCACTGGAGTGAGGGGTTCAGTCGCTACCGAGTCTGAGCAGACGAGCGACCGGGGCCTCAGGCGTCCTCGTCGTGCACTCCCGTGGGAAGCGGCTCTCCTCGGGCCGAGACGAGGGCATCGATCCCACGATCGAACAACCAGGCCAGCGCCACGATCACGATCAGGACCGGAATCAGCGACAGATCGCCGGACATCTCGGCAACGAGGAAGATGGCCACCAGCGGAGACCGGAGCCCGACGGCGATACCCACGGCCATGGCCGCCAACATGCCGTCCCAGATCGGCCCGACGTGTATGCCCGAGTGGTCGAGTCCGAGCAGGCTCAAACCGGCGATCCCGGCGGACACGCTGATGGTGGGCGTCAAGACACCACCAGGGGTTCCCGCCCCGAGCGATGCGGTGGTGGCCAACAACTTCACGATCCCCAAGGTCAGAAGGATGCCGCCCACTGGCGTCAGTGCGGACTGGCGAAGTGCCTCCATGCCGTTGCCGGCCGCATTGGGAGCGAGCGCCACGAGGAGCCCACCGACAATGGCAAAGGCGACGACCGACACGTGGGAATGCATGGAGAGCCGCTCCATCACCGAATCGCTGGTGACGCGATCTCGTGCTTCGAGGAACAGCCGAGCGGCGAGCGCGGCCGGCACCGTGACCACCAGGCCGGTGACGAGCATGCGGGCGTGGCTGCCTTCGGGCGGAGGAAAGATCGCCTTGCCTCCGAGGAGCGTCACGGTCAGGAGGTGACCGCCGATGGCCCCGATCCCCGAGTAGACGGTGGTTCGGCGATTGGTGCGGGCACGGAGATGTTCCTCGACATAGAAGAGCGCCGCAATCGGTGCGTGATAGGCCGACGCGAACGCCGCCGCAATCCCACCGGCGGACAGTGCAGCGCCCCGACCGCCGAACCGCCGTCCGAGATACGAGCCGATCGATCCGCCGGTCTCGATGATGGCCGACTCCCGACCGATCGAGACGAGCCCGACGCTGGCGACCCAGGTCCCGGTCGAACGCAGGGCCGTCGCCCGCAGCGAAATGGCACGGTCCTCTCCCCGAGTGCTGGCCGCCAGGGCATGGAGCCCCACACGGCCGGGCCAACGGGACAACGCCTGACGTCCCAGGCCGGTTCCGACCACGATGGCGGTTGCTGCGACCACGAAGACGACTGGAGGATCGAGGTGGGAGGCGGCCGAGGTCGGGCCGCTCTGCTCAGTCGCCCACTCGATCAAGGCCAGAGCGGATTCCTTGAAGAAATGAGCGAAGAGCGAGGCCGCGGTGACCACGGCGCCCAGGAGCAACAAGCTGACCCATTCGGGACGGGTGGTCTTGGGTCCAGGAGCGAGCAGGGGCTGAGTGGCCTCGTTGCGGAACGTCCGCCAGCGCTCCCCAAGGAGCTGCGTCCAGGTCGTGAACCTCACCGGTTGGCCGGATCGGATGCAACCGACGTCATGCAGGACCGCTGCGGTCGGACCGCAGCAGCGTCGCCTGGGAGTTGAAGTAGTGACCCCCGGACGCGACCAGGGCAACCCGGCTGCCGTCGACTTGCCGCGCTCCGGCCTGCCCACGGAGTTGAAGACACGCCTCGAAGAGATGGCCCGAGCCCTGCATGCCTCCCTCGGACAGACTTCCCCCATTGGTGTTGACCGGGATCCGTCCGTTCACCAGGATTCGTTGCTCCTCCTCGACGAACTGTTCGGCGACGAAGGCGCCGCCCTCGCCTCGTCCGCAGTAGCCGACGTTCTCGAACCAGGACAGGGCGATGTTCGAGAAGCCCTCGTACGGGTAGAAGAGATCGACGTCGCCCAGGGTCAGTTCGGACTTCTGCCACATCTTGGCTGCCGCCACCACCTGACCCGATCGATCGAGGCTGGTGAGTTGCTCCTCGGCGAAGTAGTCCGTGTGGCCGAGGCTGGTGCTGTGGATCAAGACCGGCGGGTGCGGCAGGTCACGTGCCCGCTCGATGGTGGTGAGCACGAAGGCATCAGCACCATCCACCGGGACGTCCATGTCGAACACCGTCAGCGGGTCGCGGACCATCCGACCAGCCAGGTAGGCATCCATCGTGAGGGGCTCGCGGTACACGGCATTGTCGTTGGTCACAGCATTGGACCGTGAGTTGATGGCGATGTAGCCAAGATGTTCTCGGCCGTACCCGTGGTCGTGCAGGTAGCGATCGGCCAGCGCAGCGTAGGCCACCGCCCCCCACATCGAGTGCGCCCCCATCTCGTTGTGGCCCGTCCCCCAGATATTGCGGGCATCCGGTGTGCCGATCATGGCGCGGGCTCGAGAAGGGTCTCGGGAGGCCGATCGCGAAGCGAACGGCATGCGGTACCCATTGTGATAGACGAGCACGGTCTCGGCCATCCCCGAGGAGATGGCGGCAACGGCGGCAACGATCTGATTGCCGATCACCACCGGAAGGTTGGCGAACCAGGTGACATCGGGAATGCCCAACGCTCCCTGGAGGTACTGAGCGGCCACGTGCGACCCGCAGATGCCATCGATCTCGTTGCGCCCGATCCCGGCGTCGTTGATTGCGGCGATGGTCGCATCGATGACCAGACTTCCGGGCGTGCACCCGGTGCGATCACGGCCATAGGGCGATCGCCCGAGGCCGACGATGGCCACCTGATCGGCAGCCGGATTCCTGGTCATCGGATTACTTCGAAGTCCGGACGGGGAGAGCGGCCGTCGATCGCTCTCCAGATGGCCCTCACCCGCTGACCCAAGGCCACAGCATCGGCCGGTGTGCCCACGACCGTGCCGGTGAGCCGAAGGCCTGGTTGCTCGTCGAACTCCACCGCCACCACGACGTAGCCGTCGGAGTAGTCGGCGCCGGCCTCACGGCGACCCTGGCGGAGCACGGTGCGGAACACGATGACGCCTTCACCGCCGACCTCGGTGGGCTCGATCTGCCTCGACCAGCACTTCGGGCAGACCGACCGTGGCGGATGGTGCCACCACGAGCAGTCGGCGCAGCGATTCATCACCACCTGCTCACGCAGGAGTCCGCGGTAGAACGCAGCGTTGTCGGCATCGAGTCTCACCTTGGGAAAGGCGTCCAACAATGCCGTGTCCAGTCTCGACCCGTCGGAGAGTCCCTCGTCGGTCACCTAAGCACGAACCCTTCGTAGTCGTGCTCGGCCACCTCGGCCAGGCGCTTCCGGTAGCGCGGGGCCCCACCGTTGTAGGCGACCGGGCGCATCGAATCGCGCCCCTCGATGTTCGAGTTGTAGCCGGTGAACCATGACTTGACCTTGCTCAGCAACAACATGTCGTACATGTCCCGGACGTGCTCGCACCAGGCGACCTCTGCGGCTTCGGTGGTCTCGATGGTGGACTGGCCTTCCTCCTGCATGTGGTGGAGCAGTGTGGTCATCCAGTCCACCGCCTCCTCGACCCCACGACCGAAGTTGGTGAACCCGGACCCGGCTTGGGGCCCGGCAAGCATCAACAAGTTGGGGAATCCGGCCGTCTGAACCCCCAGGTAGGTGACGGGGCCCTCTCCCCACTTCTCGCGAAGTGTCCGGCCACCGACTCCGACGAACTCGATGGCGTCGAACGCGCCGGTCACGGCGTCGAATCCGGTGGCATAGATGATGACGTCGACGTCGACGTCGCGACCCGAGGTGCGCACGCCGGATTCGGTGATTCGCTCGATGGGGGTCTCGTTCAAATCCACGAGGTGGACGTTCGGCCGGTTGTAGGCCTCGAAGTACCCGGTTTCCATCGGTACTCGCCGTGTCCCGAAGCCGTGATCCTTCGGTACCAGCTTCTCGGCCACGGCCGGATCGTTCACCCGTTCGCGAATCTTGGCGGCAACGAACTCGCTGAACTCCTCGTTGGCCGTTTCGTTCATCAACACGTCACGGAAGTTGCCCTGCCAGATGCGGAATCCCGATGAGGCATACAACTCCTCGAAGAACCCATGCCGCTCGGCCTCGGGCACGTCGGCCAACTTGCGTCGATCGGGACCATGGATGAAGCCACCGGGCGTCGTGGTGCACAACTCGAAGATCTCGTCGTAACGAGAACGAATGTCATCCATCTCCTCCTGGCTGATCGGACTGTTGTGGAGTGGCGCGCACCAGTTCGGATGACGTTGGAAGACGAACAGTTCGGCCACGGACTGGGCAATCACCGGGATCAACTGCACCGCGGTGGCGCCGGTGCCGATGACGGCGACCCGCTTGCCTGCCAGGTCGATGCCTTCGTGCGGCCAGTCGTAGGTGTGGAACCAGGGTCCCTTGAACGTTTCGATCCCCTCCAGCTTCGGCATGGTGGGCGTCGACAGGATGCCGACCGCAGTGATGAGGAACCGACACCGCAGGGTACGCCCATCGGCCAACTCGATGGTCCAGGTCGAGGTCGCCTCGTCGAACCGTGCCGTCGTGACCTTGCAGCCGAACTGCATG
>JAHECQ010000016.1:0-2088 GCA_024641625.1 Acidimicrobiales bacterium
GACCTGATCTGCGACCTTGGCCCACCACAAGGTGAGCCGATTGCCGATGACGGATTGACGCAGTCCCGCCGGAGCTGGAGGAGCCACGACGAGCGAGACCGTGTCGGACTGGGTCCAGGGCCCCGGCCCTGAGGAGTTCACGGCACGCACTCGATACACCGTCGGCTCGAGCCCCAACGTGACCGTCAACCGACTCTCCGCTGCGTCGACCGCCGCCACCATGGAGAACGCCGCCGATCCGATCTTCGCCTCGACGTCATAGCGGAGGATCGGACTGGCCGAGGACGACGGCGACCATTGCAGCAGCCGCTGCTCGCCGCTGCCTGACACGCCGAGGTTGGCGGGCGCCGCCGGCACATCCGGCAACGACACGCTCTGACTGTTCGACTCGGTCGTCGCGCCGGCCGATACGAACTGCAACACCAGGCGGTAGGTGCGTCCGCCGGGCAGATCGAACACATCGACCCCACCGGTGGCCGGCTGGACCGGGATCACCCGTTCGACCTGTTCACCTTCGGAAACGACCAGCGAGGCCGACTCCGGGAGAAGCCGATCACCAGCCGCACTCGACAGATCCACCGTCCAGTCCACGTGGAATCCACCCTCGCCGATGGTGGGGGTCGCCAGGACCGGCGTGGCCGGGGACACAGCTCCTCGCGTCGGCCATCCGGTCCCTCGCATCACCCCGAGGACCGCGGCATCCAGATCGGCGCGTTCGCCCGATGTCAAGAACGGGCTCATCAACGCGCCGGCCCGACCACCGGAAGTCGAGGACTCGTCGAAGTGGGAGAACGACGATCCGGCCGCCCACGTCGACGGGGTGTAGATCGGAAGGAAATACCCGGCCCCGAGCGAGGCAACCAGTGGTCCGCCGCGAAGGAAGGAGTCAGGCGTCGGATGATCGAGCAATGGTCCCGTGGGGGTCTCGATGAGTTCGTCGTAAGCGAACGCGTCCACCACTTCGAGATGAGCGTCGTCGGCAGAGCCGAGGAAGCCCAGACCATGTCCGACCTCGTGCAACACGACGCTGAAGAGATCCATCGTGCCCGCCGGAGGGTTCGTCGACGGGTTCAGGTGCCAGCTGTACCGGGAGTTGAGGAGGACCATCACCTCGGCCTGGCTGGGCTGGAGGTCCGACCCGCTCAATTGATTGGCCAATGCGACCGGATACCACGGGCCGGACCCGCCGTAGCGAACCAATCCGGTGGGTCCCGCCATGCCCAGCAGGCCGTTGGGGTACGCCTCGCCCGTCACCGGATGCGTGGCTCCCCAGTAGACGTAGATGTTGACCGGTCCACCCGACGAATCAAGCACACTCGACCAGCGGCCGACCGCCTGGTCGACCACCGAGCGGACATCCGGTGGGGCCGGTTGTGCCGGGTCATAGGTGACCGCGAAACCTCCGGCAACCGATGCGGCGTACCAACCCTGTCCATCGGGAGTGGACACCACTTGCCCGGGCGGGTCCAACAACTGCGCAGCCGAAGCCAACTCGTCGCTCCTCGACACCGAAAGACCGCTTCCCCGAGCCGTGTCCACCACGATCGGCGCCTCGATCACCACCGGCGCTCCCGGTCCCACCACATCTGCCCGAACCGGAGCCGAAGCAGCAACAACCAACACCGAGACACCGAGGCTCCGCGCCAGCAGCATGGATCGTGGAGACAGCACGCTTGGGTGTCGGCATCCGACCCTCATCGGTTGAGCGATTACGCCGATTTGCTGCCAAGCCACCGGCTTGCCGGGGGTGGTTCCTCGGGCCGGGGCCCCAGCTCGGGACTCGACGCTACTGGGTCGTTCCAGCGAGAATGGCTGCCAGCTGCTCGAGCGACTGATACGTGTTGCCCGAAACGAACTCGTCGACGTGCGGGAGGGCCGCGGCCATGCCTGCGGCCAGTGGCGCGTACCCTGGCGAGGCTTTCAGTGGGTTCACCCAGATGAGGCGATGCGTGACCCGGTGCAGCCGCTGCATCTGTTCGCCCAACAAGGCGGCCTCACCACGGTCCCAGCCGTCGGAGAGCACGACGACCACTGCTCCACGCGCCAGCCCACGAACGCCCCAATCGTCGTTGAACTTGGCGATGGCTT
>JAHECQ010000016.1:2098-20166 GCA_024641625.1 Acidimicrobiales bacterium
CCTCGGGCGTGGCGGCCGCCAACGCGGCATCGGGATCGCGATTGTTCAGCTGCCGGGTGATGCGGGTGAGTCGTGTCCCGATCGTGAACACCTCGACCCGGCCGCGAGCAACCACCGCAGCGTGGACGAAGCGGATGAGTGCTCGGGCATAACTCTCCATCGAGCCCGAAACGTCCAGAATCATGATGAGGCGACGGGGTCGGGAGGCAGCCTCGCTGTACGCCCACCGAAGCGGTTCTCCCTGGTGACGCAGGGCCCAGCGAACCGTCCGCCCGAGATCGGGCCGGGCGCCGCGACGCTTGGCCGCCACCTGGCGACGGCTGAGGCGTCGGAAGGTGGTGAAGCGCAACTGCCCCATCATCCTCGTCAACTCCATCAGTTCGTCGTCGCTGCACTCCGAGAAGTCCTTGCTGGTGAGGATCTCGACCCGACTGAACCGAACGGCTTCGATGTCCTCAGCCGACTCGTCGTCGTCTCCCTCGTCGTCATCGACCCCTTGATCATCGTCATCGGCATCGAGGACCAGCGTGGTTGCCGGCGGCGCCGACTCCGTTCGCATCAGCTCGAGGGGTCGTCGCTCCCAGAAGGACCGAAAGGCATGGTCGAAGAGCGGAATGTCCTCGGGATGATGCAGCAGCGTCGCCCGCCCGGCCCAATACACCGAGTCGCGGTCGTCCACGCCCACTGCGCCGAGGGCCAGGGCGAAGCTGATCGTCGAACTGGCGGGAACTTTCATGCCCAGACGCCGCAGCACCCGCACGAAAGCCACCGCGAGCCGTTCGCCGGTGTCGGGTACGTCGCCTTCGGCGATCATCGCAGCTACAGGACTCACCGGCGGGTCAGGACCCGGCGCGATTGGTCGCCATCGCAATCAGTTCCTCGACACCCCTCGCCATGACCTTCTGCTGGTCCTCTCGGTACTTGAGCACGGTACCCAGCGTCTCGCCGACGGAAGCCTCGGTGAGTTTCGTCTGACCGAGCGCGCTGAGCGACAGGGCCCAGTCGATGGTCTCCGCAACCCCTGGCGGCTTGTAGAGGCCGTACTGGCGCAGCTGCTCGGTGGCGGCCGCCACCTGGCGGGCCAGCGGCTCACCCACTCCCGGTGCACGCATCTGCACGATCTTGACTTCGCGCTCGAAGCTCGGATGTTCGACCCAGTGATAGAGCGCTCGACGCTTCAGCGCGTCGTGGACATCACGAGTTCGGTTGGAGGTGAGAATCACCAACGGCGGATCGACAGCAGTGACGGTGCCGTACTCGGGAATGGTGACGGTGTAATCCGAAAGCGCCTCGAGTAGGAATGCCTCGAATTCGTCGTCGGCCCGGTCGATCTCGTCGATGAGCAGCACAGGAGGGAGTTCGTCACCCGAATCCAGGGCTTCCAACAACGGGCGACGAACCAGGAACCGCTCGCTGTACAGCTCGGACTCCAATCGATCCGCATCAGCGACGAGGCCGGCCGCCTCGGCCGTGCGCAGGTGCAGGAGCTGCCGGGCGTAGTCCCATTCGTACAGAGCCTGGCTGGCATCGATACCTTCGTAGCACTGAAGCCGAATGAACCGACTCCCCAGCCACCGACTGAGAACCTTGGCCACTTCGGTCTTTCCGACCCCGGCCTCACCCTCGAGAAACAGTGGACGACGAAGCGTCAGCGCGAGGAAGATCGATGTGGCCAGGCCGCGATCGGCCAGGTAACCGTGGGCGGCCAACGCCGCCTCCACGTCCTCGACCGTGCTGGCTCCACCCAATGGTGGCCGTGTCACAGAATTCGATGTCACGGCAACCGAGGGTACCGGCCATCAGCCGGCGTGAATGGCCTCCCAGACACGCTGTGGGGTGGCCGGCATCTCGATGTCCCTCACCCCATGGGGACTCAGGGCGTCGCAGACTGCATTGATGACCGCTGCGGCCGAACCAATCGTGCCGGCCTCGCCGACGCCCTTGACTCCCAGCGGATTGCTGGTGCTCGGCGTCACGGTGAACCCCGTCTTGATACTCGGAACTTCGGTCGGAGACGGCACGAGGTAGTCGAGCATCGAGGGGTTCCTGCAATTGCCCGCGTCGTCGTAGCTGGCCACCTCCCACAGTGCCTGCGCGATCCCCTGCACGATGCCACCATGAATCTGGCCCTCCACGATGAGCGGGTTGATCTGATTCCCGCAATCGTCGACGGCGATGTAGTCGATGAGCTCGACGAAGCCGGTCTCCTCGTCGACTTCCACCACCGCAACGTGGGTGCCGAAGGGAAAGGCGAAGTTCGGTGGATCGAAGCTGACCTGCTCTTGGAGGTTCGGCTCCATCCCGTCGGGGAGGTTGTGGGCGGTGAAGGCGCCGAACGCGACGCCCTGGATGGGCACCGTCTTGTCCGGTGAACCCTTCACGGTGAAGGACCCGTCGATGAAATCGAGATCGTCGGGGTTGGCTTCGAGCTGGTGGGCAGCGATGAGGCGCGCCTTGTCGACCACCTTGTCGCAGGCCATCGCGATGGCGACGCCGCCGACCGACAGCGACCGAGACCCGTAGGTGTCGAGTCCGAGCGGGCTGATGGCAGTGTCGGAATGCAGCACGGTGACATCGGCGGGATCGATGCCCAGCTTGTCCGCAACGATCTGCGACCAGGTCGTCTCATGACCCTGCCCGTGGGGCGTCGAGCCGCTGACGACCTCGACCTTGCCGGTCGGGAGGAACCGGACCACCGCATGCTCCCAACCGCCGGCACCGTAATTCAAGCCCCCGAGGGCGCGACTCGGTGCCAGCCCGCAGATTTCGACGTAGGTGCACAGACCGATGCCGAGCTGCTTGGTTTCGCCGGCATCCCGACGCCGACGCTGCTCGGCCCGCAGACCTTCGTAGTCCGACATGACAAGCGCGGCGTCGAGATTGGGCGCATAGTTCCCCGAGTCGAACACCAGGGTCGACGCCACGGTCAGGTTCTCGAACTTCCCACCACCGGCGAGGTAGTTGCGACGACGGATCTCGTCGGGGCCGATGCCCACCTCGTGGGCGAGGAGATCCATCGCCCGTTCGATTGCGTAGCTTGCCTCGGGCCGACCGGCACCGCGATAGGCATCGGTGGGGGTGAGGTTGGTGAACCAACCATCGCAGGTGAAGCCGAATGCGGGGATGTCATAGACCCCGGTGTACAGGAAGCTGCCGAGGAGGGGGACACCGGGGGTGATCAGCATCATGTATGCGCCCATGTCGGCGTCGAGGTGGACCCGACAACCGAGGAGCTTTCCGTTGGCGTCGGCGGCCAACTCGATCTTCTGATGCTGTCCGCGGCCCTGGTGGGTGGAGAAGGCGGCCTCGGAGCGGCCCTCGGTCCACCGAACGGGCAGGCCGAGGCGGACTGCGAGCGTCACCGCCAGGATCTCGTCTGCGTTGATGTTGAGCTTGGCGCCGAACCCGCCGCCCACCGATGGAGCCACTACTCGAACACGATGCTCGGGCAGTCCGGTCACTGCAGCGATCATCACCTTCAGAATGTGCGGAACCTGGGTGGCGCTGTAGAGGGTGACGTCGCCGCCGTGGGGTGAGGGCACCGCAAGCACGCCACGAGGCTCCATGGCCATCGGGATCAAGCGCTGTTGCACGAAGTTCGCCGTCACCGTATGGGGGGCACCGGCGAACGCCGCCTCGAGCGCGTCGGGATCGGGGACGAGCGGCCAGTGATACGCCTTGTTGGTCGAAAGGTCGCTGTGTGCGCAATGCTCGTCGGCAACCGCGTCACCGATCGAAGCGACCACGGGCAGCGGTTCGTAGGTGACCTCGACCAACTCAGCGGCGTCGGCGGCGCCGTAACGGCTATCAGCCAGGACCACGGCAACGATCTCGCCAACGTAGTGGACCTCGTCGACCGCAGCAGGAAAATGTGGCGGATTCACCATGTCGGGTGTGACCGGCCAGGCGCAGGGCAACGGCCCACCCCACAGTCCCATCTCCTGCAGCATGGGTCCGGTGTACACCGAGTGCACCCCGGGGGCCTCCAGGGCAGCCGAGGTGTCCACCGCAACGATGCGGGCATGAGCCATCGTGCTGCGCACCATTCCCATCCAAAGCTGCCCGGCAGCGTTGATGTCGTCCACGTACTTGCCTTCGCCGGTGAGGAGTTTGGGGTCCTCTTTGCGAAGCATGCGGGTTCCGACTGCGGTCATGGCGGCCTCCGTGATGGTGACGATCGATCGATCACTCGGAGTCTGACACAAAATTCGATCCGGCTCCCGATCGAGCAGGAGCCCGGTTCAGGTCAGTTCGGCCCGCACGATCGCCGCCCCGGCCACCATGGCTTCGAGTTTGGCCCGTGCCACCGACCGCGGGAGGAACTTCATGCCGCAGTCGGGCGACACGGCGAGCGCTGTCGGGACGACGTATTCCAGCGCACCACGGATCCGGTCGGCCACCCGTTCGGGCGTCTCGACCTCGTGCGTGCTCAGATCCAGCACGCCGAGCACCACGCCGCGAGGAAGAAGGTCGGCCAACACCTCAGGGGCGAGCCCGGGCTGGGAGGTTTCGATGGAGATGAAGTCGGCAGGCACCTCGGAGAGCTCGGCCAGGAACGGATACCCGGCCGACTTGTCGCTGACGTAGACGGCGTAGCCATAGCAGGTGTGCACCACCGTGGTCGCGGTGATGCCGGCGAGGGCAGCCGACATCACCTCGACGCCGAATTGTCTTGCCGCCTCGACGTTGGCCTGGAGGTACGGCTCGTCGATCTGGAGGACATCGATGCCGACGGCCTGGAGATCGAGGAGTTCGGCCCTCACTGCGTCGGCATAGGCCATTGCCAGCGCTCGCTGATCACGGTAGTACTCGTTCTGTGCCAGCTGACTCAAGGTGAATGGACCCGGAACGGTGACCTTGGTTGTCCGGTCGGTATGCGCCCGGAGGAAGCGCGCCGCACCGAGCTCGACCGGCGCCGATCGCTCGATCGGTCCGTTGACCAGTGGGACGTCGCTGTGGCGGCCGACACGATTCACGCCCGTGCCGATGCGTTCCTGATCGACCCCGCCGAGCGCGGTGGCGAAGTGATTGAAGTAGGACTCGCGGCCGATCTCGCCGTCGGTGATCACGTCGACGCCCGCTGCTTCCTGGTCGGCGATGGCAGACAGTGTTGCGGCCTCGATGGCTTCGGCCCGATGCTCGGGAGCGACCCGCCACACCTCGGACGCTCGCACTCTGGGAACACCCTTGCGAATCAGCACCTCGTGATCAACCAGCCACGCCGGCTGGGGGTAGCTGCCGACAACGGTCGTCATGATGGGCATCTGCACGCAGACCACGTTAGATGCTGGCAGGCCTCAGGCCTGCGACGGGACGCGACAACGGCGTGGGATCGGTGCTCGAGCAACGATCCCACGCCGTGGTCACAGGTGAATCAGCCGATTTCCTCGGTGACCGGGACACGCTCCTGTGCCCCATCGGCGCCGATCGAAGCCAGCCACTGCGCGGGGTCTTGCTCCTCGCCATCGGAGGTGTAGAAGGACATTGGCTGATAGTCCGGAGCGGCAGTGCGCACGTCGCGATGACGAGCCAGGCCTGTCCCCGCCGGGATCAGCTTGCCGATGATGATGTTCTCCTTGAGACCGATCATGCTGTCCGACTTGCCTTCGATGGCCGCCTCGGTGAGCACCCGAGTGGTCTCCTGGAACGATGCGGCCGACAACCACGACTCAGTGGCCAACGATGCCTTGGTGATACCCATGATCTCGGGACGCCCCTGAGCGGGCGCCATTCCTTCTTGGGCCAGGCGCTTGTTGGTCTCGATGAACTGGTATTGATCGACCCGTTCCCCTGGGAGGAAGTCCGATTCGCCCGGTTCCTGAATGGCGAAACGCCGAGTCATCTGGCGAACGATGAGTTCGATGTGCTTGTCGTGAATCGACACGCCCTGGTCGCGGTACACCTTCTGGACCTCTTCGACGAGGTACTGCTGCGTTTCGCGAATGCCCCTGATCTCCAGCAGTTCCTTGGGGTCACGAGGCCCATCAACAATGGGATCACCGGCTTGGATCTCCTGGCCATCGACCACTTCGAGACGCGACGCCGACGGCACGGTGTAGGTGTCCTCCTCACCGTCGTCGGTGACGACGGTGATGACTCGACCCTTGCCCTCGTCGTCGGCAATGCGTACAACCCCGGACATACGGGCCAATGTGGCCTTCCCCTTCGGGGAGCGAGCCTCGAACAGTTCGACGACACGTGGAAGACCACCGGCAATGTCGGCGCCACCGGCGATACCACCGGTGTGGAACGTGCGCATGGTGAGCTGTGTCCCGGGTTCACCGATGGACTGCGCCGCGATGACACCCACGGCCTCACCGACCTCGATGGCCTTACCGGTGGCCAACGACAATCCATAGCTGGCGCCCGAGATGCCAACAGGCGAGTCGTCGGTCAGCGGGGACAGCACCCGAACCGAGGTGACCTTGGGGTCGTCGCGCAGTGCGATCATTTCCGGCTCGGTGACGATCGTGCCCTTCGGCAACACCGAGCCGTCCGACAACTCGATGTCGTCAGCGAGGGTGCGGCTGAACAGCCGGGTCTCCAGGTAGGTGCGCACCATCCGGGCGTCGGGTGATCCCGCGCTGGCTGCTTCGCCGCTGTCCTTGTGGTAGTAGCCATCGGGCTTGATGTCATCCAGGATGAGACCTCGAACCGGTCGACCTTCGCTGAAGGGGTCGCGGTCATTGATGATCACTTCCTGCGCCACGTCGACCAGGCGACGGGTCAGATACCCCGAGTCGGCGGTGCGCAGTGCGGTGTCGACCAGTCCCTTGCGGGCGCCAGGTGTGGCGATGAAGTACTCCAGCATGGAGAGACCTTCACGGAAGTTCGACTTGATCGGCAACGGGATCATGTCGCCTCGAGGGTTGGCGACCAACCCGCGCATGCCGGCGATCTGGCGAACCTGCATCATGTTGCCGCGGGCACCGGAGCCGACCATCATGTCGATCGGGTTGAACCGCACCGAACGGAGGCTTTCCTCCATGGCGGCGCGGACTTCGTCGGTGGCCGTCGTCCAGATCTCGACTTCCTTCTGTCGACGCTCACCGTCGGTGATGATGCCCCGACGGAACTGGCTCTCGATCTTGTCGGCTTCGATCTCGTGCAGATCGAGGATCGCCTTCTTCTCGATCGGCGTTTTCACGTCGTTGATCGAGACCGTGAGCCCCGAACGAGCCGCGAAGTGGAAGGTGAGGGTCTTGATGCGATCGAGACTGGCGCCGACCTCGGCCTTGGAGTAGTTCGAGGCGAGATCATCGACGATGGTGCCGATGTCGCGCTTCTTGACCACATGGTTGACGAAGGGGAACCTCTCCGGCAACGCCTGGTTGAGGAAGACCCGTCCGGCAGTGGTCTTGGCGTACACCGCGGCCTTGCCGTTGGCCGGCTCGAGCAGCAGGTCCGGTGTGCGGAAGTAGATCGGCTGATGCAGCCTCAAGTCGCCGGCGTCATACGCAGCCGCCACCTCGTCGGGACGACGGAACGTACGAATGCGGGCGTCGGGATCCTCGTCGATCATCTCGGTGAGGTAGAAGGCACCGATGACCATGTCCTGGGAGGGCGTGACGAGCGGCCGACCGTGGGCTGGTGAGAGTACGTTGTTGGCCGACAGCATGAGGACGCGAGCTTCGGCTTGCGCCTCGGCCGACAGCGGAAGGTGAACCGCCATCTGGTCACCGTCGAAGTCCGCATTGAACGCGGTGCAGACCAGCGGATGGATCTGGATGGCCTTGCCCTCGACCAGAACCGGTTCGAAGGCCTGGATGCCGAGGCGGTGCAGCGTCGGAGCACGGTTGAGCAACACCGGGTGTTCCTGGATGACCTCCTCGAGGACCTCCCACACCTGGGGGCGCCGGCGTTCGACCATGCGCTTGGCCGACTTGATGTTCTGCGCCAGCTCCTGATCGACCAACCGCTTCATGACGAACGGCTTGAACAGCTCGAGAGCCATGATCTTGGGCAGACCGCACTGATGGAACTTGAGCGTCGGTCCCACGACGATGACCGAACGGCCCGAGTAGTCGACGCGCTTGCCGAGCAGGTTCTGACGGAACCGGCCCTGCTTGCCCTTGAGCATGTCGGAGAGCGACTTGAGTGGCCGGTTTCCCGGACCGGTGACCGGACGACCGCGACGGCCATTGTCGAACAGTGCATCAACCGCTTCTTGCAGCATGCGCTTCTCGTTGTTGACGATGATCTCCGGCGCACCGAGATCCAGCAGACGCTTCAGTCGATTGTTGCGATTGATGACTCGACGGTAGAGGTCGTTGAGGTCCGAGGTGGCGAAACGGCCACCATCGAGCTGCACCATCGGGCGCAGCTCCGGCGGGATGACCGGCACGACGTCGAGGATCATGGCGCGTGGGTCGTTCTGTCGACGACCGTTCTCGTCGCGACGGTTGAACGCGGCAACGATCTTCAGGCGCTTGATGGCCTTCTGCTTGCGCTGGGCACTCAGACCCTTCTCGCCTTCGGCGGGTTCGATGGCAGCGCGAAGCTTGACTTCTTCTACATCGAAGTCGATGCGCTCGATCAGCTGGGCGATGGCGTCAGCACCCATACCGCCCTCGAAGTAGTCGCCCCAACGGTCGCTCATCTCCCGCCAGAGCATCTCGTCATCGAGGATCTGACGAGCGAACAGGCCCTTGAACTCTTCCCAGGCGCGGTCGAGCACATCGAGTTCCATCTCGTACTGTTCACGCACGGCAGCGAGGTCCTTGTCGGCCGAACGACGACGAGCGCGCAACTCGGTGTCCTTCGCGCCGTCGGCCTCCATCTGGCCCAATTCCTTCTCGAGGATCTCGTGTTCCTCGGCGAGACGAAGCTCCATCTCTTTCATGATGGTTTCCCGCTCGCCGATGACCTCGGCCTCGAGGTTGGGGAGGTCCTCGTGACGCCGCTCCTCGTCGACCCAGGTGACCAGGGAGGCGGCGAAATAGATGACCTTCTCGAGTTGCTTGGCCTTCAGTTCCTCACGGGGTTCGGTACCCATCAGCAGATACGCCAGCCACGAGCGGGTGCCGCGGAGGTACCAGATGTGCACGCACGGCGCCGCCAACTCGATGTGCCCCATGCGCTCGCGACGTACCTTCGAGCGGGTGACCTCGACGCCGCAGCGCTCGCAGATGATTCCCTTGAACCGTACGCGCTTGTACTTCCCGCAGGCGCACTCCCAATCCTTGGTCGGGCCGAAGATCTTCTCGCAGAACAGACCGTCCTTCTCCGGCTTGAGCGTGCGGTAGTTGATGGTCTCGGGCTTCTTGACCTCGCCGTTGGACCACATGCGGATGGAGTCCGCGGTGGCCAGACCAATCTTCAGCTGATCGAAATCGTTTACATCAAGCATGTGTTCGCTCTATCTCCTGCTCAGGATCGCTTCAGCTGGTGGTCAGGCTCGACGGGCGGCCCGGGCCGCGTCGTCTTCGTCGGAACCGCGTTCGGGGCGGGACAAGTCGATGCCGAGTTCCTCGGCGGTGCGGAAGAGTTCGTCGTCGATCTCGCGCATCTCGATCTCGGAGCCGTCGGCCGAAAGCACTTCGACGTTCAGGCACAGCGCCTGCATTTCCTTGATGAGTACCTTGAAGCTCTCGGGAATACCGGGCTCGGGGATGTTCTCGCCCTTGACAATGGCCTCGTAGACCTTGACACGGCCGAGCACGTCGTCGGACTTGATGGTGAGCAGCTCCTGCAGGCAATACGCAGCGCCGTAGGCCTCGAGTGCCCAGACCTCCATCTCGCCGAAGCGCTGACCACCGAACTGCGCCTTGCCGCCCAGCGGCTGCTGGGTGATCATCGAGTACGGACCGGTGGAGCGGGCATGGATCTTGTCATCGACGAGGTGCGACAACTTCAAGATGTACATGATCCCGACCATGATCCGGTTGTCGAACGGCTCGCCGGTGCGCCC
The DNA here is from genome assembly GCA_024641625.1 of Acidimicrobiales bacterium. Classification (GTDB taxonomy): domain Bacteria; phylum Actinomycetota; class Acidimicrobiia; order Acidimicrobiales; family SZUA-35; genus JAHECQ01. The sequence continues at coordinate 12,009 of JAHECQ010000016.1, forward strand.
GTCGTAGAGCGTGGTCTTGCCATCGGGACCGATGAGCCGCTCACCCGAGGCGGCCTCACCGTTGAGATTCTCGAAGATGCTCTGGATGGTCGGCTTCGAGCCTGCCAGCTCGACTTCGTCCCACTTGGCACCGTCGAACACCGGGGTGGAGACCAGGGTGGCCGGGGTCGTGAACGGGCGGGTCTTGTTCTCCGTGCCCCGGATGGGCGCCTCGCCCACGCGCTGACCATCGATGGTCCAACCCCACCGTGCGGCATAGCCGAGGTGAGACTCCAGAACCTGGCCGACGTTCATACGCGACGGGACACCGAGCGGGTTGAGGATGATGTCGACGGCAGTGCCGTCGGCCAGATGCGGCATGTCCTCGGTGGGCAGGATGCGAGAGATGACACCCTTGTTGCCGTGGCGTCCCGCGAGCTTGTCGCCCACGGAGATCTTGCGCTTCTGAGCGACATAGACCCGGACCAACTGGTTGACACCGGGCGGCAACTCATGACTGTCGTCGCGGTTGAAGACCTTGACGTCGATGACCTTGCCCGTCTCACCATGGGGAACCTTCAGCGAGGTGTCGCGCACCTCGCGTGCCTTCTCGCCGAAGATGGCGCGAAGCAGTCGCTCCTCGGGAGTGAGTTCGGTCTCGCCCTTCGGCGTCACCTTGCCGACCAGCACATCGCCAGGACCAACGTCGGCCCCGACGCGAATGATGCCACGCTCATCGAGATCTGCGAGGATGTCCTCGCTCACGTTGGGGATGTCCCGGGTGATTTCCTCCGGGCCCAACTTGGTGTCGCGGGCGTCGATTTCATGCTCGTGGATGTGGATCGAAGTGAGCACGTCGTCGCGAACGAGACGCTCGTTCAGGATGATGGCATCCTCGAAGTTGTAACCCTCCCACGGCATGAACGCCACGACGAGGTTCTTGCCGAGCGCCAGCTCGCCATTGTCGGTCGAGGGACCGTCGGCCAGCAGCTGGCCCGCCTTGAACGTGTCGCCGGCCTGAACGCGAGGCTTCTGGTTGATGCAGGTGTCCTGGTTCGAGCGGTCGAACTTGAGCAGGCGATAGATCCGCTTGCCCGAACTCTTGTACTCGACGGTGATCGAACGGCCATCGGCGTCGAGAACGATGCCATCCTCGATGGCCACCAAGGTGTCAGCCGCATCGTGGGCCGCGCGCTTTTCGATGCCGGTACCGATGTAGGGGGCTTCGGCCACCAGCAATGGCACAGCCTGGCGCTGCATGTTGGCGCCCATCAGGGCACGGTTGGCGTCGTCGTGCTCGAGGAAGGGAATGAGCCCGGTGCCGATCGAGACGATCTGCTTCGGGGACACGTCCATCATCTGGACTTCGTCCGGTGGCACCTGGGAGATCTCGGTGGTGGCACCGAAGAAGATGTCGCGCTCGAGCTGAAGCTTGAGGTCTCGCAGCGACGCTGCCTGCGGTGACCGACGGGCGAGCACCTTGTCGTTGCGGAAGCTTCCATCGGGGTTCAGCGGTGCGTTGGCCTGGGCCACGACGAAGTCTTCTTCCTCGTCGGCGGTGAGGAAGACGACCTCGTCGCTGACAACACCATCGGTGACCCGACGGTATGGCGTTTCGAGGAAGCCGAACTCGTTGACGCGCGCGTAGCTCGAGAGATACCCGATGAGACCGATGTTCGGGCCTTCCGGAGTCTCGATCGGGCACATACGACCGTAGTGGGAGAAGTGGACGTCTCGGACCTCGAAGCCTGCCCGCTCACGCGACAGGCCTCCCGGACCGAGCGCCGACAGCCGGCGACGGTGCGTGAGCCCCGAGAGCGGATTGACCTGATCCATGAACTGCGACAGCTGCGAGGTCCCGAAGAACTCCTTGATCGCGGCGACGACCGGTCGGATGTTGATGAGCGTCTGGGGTGTGATGGCCTCGACATCCTGGGTGGTCATGCGTTCACGCACGACCCGCTCCATTCGCGAGAGACCGATGCGAACCTGGTTCTGGATGAGTTCGCCGACCGACCGCACACGACGGTTGGCGAAGTGGTCCTGATCATCGAGGCGATAACCCGGTTCGGCCACCATCAGGTGGAGCAGGTAGGTCGCCGCGGCCATGACCTCGCAGCGGGAGAGCACCGGCTGATCGGTCTCGGGGGTGTCCAACATGCCTCGCAGCATGGGGAACAACTCTTCGAGACGACGGATCTCCGGTCCGAGCTTGCGGTTGAGCTTGTAGCGGCCGACCCGGGAAAGGTCGTAGCGACGGCTCTCGAAGAACGCGTTGCGAAGATAGGACCGAGCGGCCTCCAAGGTCGGGGGCTCGCCTGGGCGGGCGCGCTTGTAGATCTCGACCAGCGACTCGTCCTGCGTCGGCGCGATGTCGCGGTCCTTCTCCCACTGGCCCTCGAGGAAATCGAAGTGGTTGACGAACGCGTCGAGGAACCCGGGAGCGTTCTCCTCGTCGAATCCAAGTGCCCGCAGGAGCGTGAACAACGAGAGGCGGCGCTTCCTGGCAACCCGCACCCCGGCGGTGGGATCCTTGCCCGGCTTCTGCTCGACGTCGAACTCGATCCACTCCCCGCGGTAGGGGTGAATGGTGCCGGTCACCATCTGGTGCTTCGACATGTTGCGGAGTCGGAAACGCTCACCGGGCTGGAAGATCACGCCAGGGGAACGCACGAGTTGGGACACCACGACACGTTCGGTGCCGTTGATGATGAACGTGCCCTTGTCGGTCATCATGGGGAAGTCACCCATGAAGACGGTCTGCTCCTTGATCTCGCCGGTGTTGGCGTTGATGAACCGAGCGCGAACGAAGATCGGCGCAGCGAACGTCATGTCCTTTTCCTTGCACTCCTCGACGGAGAACTTCGGATAGGGCTTGAGATCTTCGTCCTCGGGATCGAACTCCAGCTCGAGCTGGAGCGTCTCGGTGAAGTCCTTGATCGGGCTTATATCGCGAAAGGCGTTGGCGAGGCCGTTCTCGAGGAACCAGCGGAACGAGTCCCGCTGGATGGCAATCAGATCCGGAAGCTCAATGGCCTCCGCAAGATTGCCGAACGAGTAACGGTCGCGAGCAACGGTACGTGCTGGCAAGGGACACCACCTGAGTGAGCACGGGGGCTGGAGACAGGCCGGGCGCGAGTCGTTTCCCGAACCGATTCACTCTGCGAGGACACGTGCGAGGTCAACGCAGAAAATGGAGGTCGGCAAAACAGGAGCGGGCAGGCACGGCAACGGACAAGCATACGCCGGTTCTGTGCCCGGGACAACACCAAAACGGCGGACAGTAAACAGAAGGCGGCCGTTGGTCAAGGACCAATCCCGGAGAAATCGGGAAAAACCGAGGGAATGGACAACGAGGGAACCGGGAACGCTCCGAACACGAGCAACGACGACCGGTCCCTCCCGACGCGAAAAGACCCCGACCCCGGCGCTGCGCGCAGGAATCGGGGTCGTAGTCGGATGGAGTACTACTTGATGTCGACCGCTCCGCCGGCGTCCTCGAGCTTGCCCTTGGCCGCTGCAGCGTCGTCCTTGGAGACGCCCGACAGCACGTTGGCCGGGGCGCTCTCGACGAGGTCCTTGGCTTCCTTGAGGCCAAGGCTCGTGATTTCACGCACAGCCTTGATGACCTGGATCTTCTTGTCACCGGCGCCGGTGAGCACGACGTCGAACGAGGTCTGCTCCTCGGCCTCCTCGGCCGGCGCACTTGCGCCGCCGCCGGCCGCAACAGCCATCGGAGCGGCTGCGGTCACGCCGAAGCGCTCTTCGAACTCCTTGAGGAGTTCGGACAGTTCGAGGACGGACATGCTTGCGATGCCGTCGAGGATTTCTTCCTTGGTAGCCATGATCAGCTCTCTTCTCCTTCGTCGGCTGCCGCCGGCGTATCGATGTCGGTGTTCTCGGATGCGGTTTCGCTCGATGCGTCAGCAACTGCCTCGTCGGTCGACGAGTCCTCGGCTGGTGCTTCGTCAGTAGGTGCTTCGTCGGATGCGGCCTCGCTCGAGGCAGACGACGGCTCGTACGTGCCACCCTGCTCCTCGATCAGCGCCTTGAGCCCGTAGGCGAAGTTCCGGGGCAGGGCCTCCAGAAGGCTGGCGAACTGCTGCATGGGAGCAGCAATGAGACCGGCCAACTTGGCCAGCAGCACTTCGCGTGGTTCGATGTCGGCAAGGCGAGTAACGGCCGAGGCGTCCATGACGACGCCTTCGAAGACACCGCCCTTGACGATCAGATTCGGGTTCGCCTTGGCGAAGTCCCGTAGGATCTTGGCTACTCGCACCACATCGCCGGGCTCGCCCTCAGGGGTCTGCTCGACGAAGGTCAGCGCAGTCGGCCCGATCAGGAGTTCGTCCAGCTCGACACCAGCTTCGTTGGCCGCTCGCCGGGCGAGGGTGTTCTTGTACACCCGGCAATACCCGCCGGCGGGTCGAAGCTCGCTGCGAAGTGACGACATCTGTGCCACGGTCAACCCGCGGTACTCGGTGACCATCATGGCGCTCGCCGAATCGAGGCGCTCTCGCACCTCGGCAACAGCGGCTACCTTTTCCGGTCGCGCCTCGGGTGCATTGGTCGCTTCTGTATCCATTCTCACACCTCCTCTCGTTTGGTTGTCTCGTTGGTTTCTGGTTGGGTTTCGACGCTCGATCGCCGATCAACCACAACCGAGCACGAGACACCGGGGAAGGTGGCAGGAACACGGAGGAAAAGATCGCCTCTTCAGGATTTCCACGACCATCGGGCCTGAGCCCTGGGACGCCACCTGAGGTCTCGGGCGGGAGCATTCGATTGTGCTAGCCGGCACAGGCTAGCGCTGCGCCGGCGGCATGCAGCCGGCAGGTAGTCAGTCGGCCACGGCCTCCTCGACTCGCATCGGATCAATCTTCACGCCGGGGCCCATCGTGCTGGAGATCCCGACCTTCTTCATGTACCGACCCTTGGCCGACGAAGGCTTCGCTCGGTTGAGCTCGGTCACCACCGCGGCAAAGTTCTGCGCCAGCGCCGCCGTCTCGAAGCTGGACTTGCCGATGGCGACGTGCACGTTGCCATACCGATCCGTGCGGTACTCGACCGTCCCTCCCTTGAAGTCTCCGACCGCCTTGGCTGGATCGGGAGTCACGGTGCCGGTCTTGGGATTGGGCATGAGGCCACGAGGACCGAGCACCCGGCCGAGTTTGCCCACCTGAGGCATGAGCTCGGGGGTGGAGATGGCAACGTCGAAATCGAGCATGCCCCCCTCGACCTGCGCAACGAGATCTTCGGCACCGACGATGTCGGCGCCGGCGGCGCGAGCGGCATCAGCGGCTGCTCCGGTGGCGAACACGGCAACGCGTACATCCTTACCGGTGCCCGAGGGAAGCGAGACCGTGCCCCGAACGATCTGATCCGCCTTACGAGGATCGACCCCGAGGCGGAAGACGACATCGACCGACTCGTCGAACTTCTTGTTCGAAAGACTCCTCACCAGATCGAGGGCTTCAAGTGGCGTGTGCAGCTGATCGCGGTCGAAACGACGGGTGGCGTCTACGTACTTCTTGGCTTTGCTCATGGTGCCTTTCGCCTTGCGGCTCCCTCGGTGTCGATGACAACCGGCGGGCGAGGTCTTCCCGGCGGGTCGGATTGGAAATGGTCGAGAGGTTCGGTGCCTCGGCCATCACCGGTCGGCGACGTCGAGACCGAACCAGGAGCGTCAGCGGACCCGGACGCCCATCTGACGTGCGGTGCCGACGACCTGCTTCTTGGCTGCGTCGAGATCGTTGGCGTTGAGGTCGGGCATCTTGATCTGAGCGATCTCGGTGACCTGGGCGTCAGTGAGGACTCCGGCCCGATCACGCTTGGGATCGGCCGCGCCCTTGGCGATCTTCGCCGCCTTCTTGATCAACTCCGACGTCGGAGGCGTCTTCAGGATGAAGCTGAACGAGCGATCTTCGTAGATCGAGATCTCCGCCGGCACCACGTTGCCCCGCTGGGCCTCGGTGCGAGCGTTGTACTCCTTGCAGAAGTCCATGATCGCCACCCCGTAAGGACCCAGCGCAGTACCGACAGGCGGAGCCGGCGTTGCCTGACCCGCCGTGATCTGGATCCGGACGACCGCCATTACTTTTTTCTTGGCCATGGGAGAATGCCTTGCTTTCGAATGCGAGATCTAGACGCGACGGACCGAATCGGGCGCGAGCTAGGAGCGTAGCGCCCTGGGGAGAACTTTCAGATCTTGCCGACCTGGGCGAAATCGAGCTCCACTGGAGTTTCACGCCCGAAGATGTTGACGAGGACCTTCAGCTTGAGCTGCTCCTCGTTGAGTTCGACGATCTGGCCCTGGAAGTCGGCGAAGGGGCCTTCCTTCACACGAACGGTCTCGCCGACCTCGTACTCGAGGCGTGGCTTGCCCTTGCGTTCCTCGCCGTCGTCCTTGGTCTGGAGGAAGTTCTCGACGTCGCGCCGAGGCAACGGCGACGGCTTGTTGCCGGCCCCGACGAAGCCGGTCACGCCCGGTGTGTTGCGAACAACGAACCATGAATCATCGTCGAGGTGCATGCGGCACAGGAGATAGCCGGGGAAGACCTTCTTCTGGACGACGACCTTCTTGCCGTTCTTGAACTCGACGACGTCTTCCATGGGGATGACGACCTCGTGGATGCGCTCACCCATGTTCATCGACTGGGTGCGGGCCTCGATGTTCTTCCGAACCTTGTTCTCGTAGCCCGACTGAGTGTGCAGGACGTACCAGCGACCGGGACGATCGTACGGCGATTCGGGCCGCGGTACGGCCTCTTCCTCGGCTGTACCGTCCTCGGCTGCACTGTCGGTCAGATCGCCGGCTTCGGCTGCACCGTCCTCGGCTGCACTGTCGGTCAGATCGCCGGCTTCGTCTGCGGGAGCTGGTTCGTTGACGAGAGCCTCGTCGAGCACGGCGGTGTCGGCCTCGTTGGTTTCGAAATCGGTCATGATGCGAGCCTCAAGATGCGTAGGACGCCTTCGGCGAAGAGATAGTCGAGTCCGGCGATGAAGGCGGTGAGAATCAGTACGGTGAGCGTGACCACGATGGTGTAGTTGACCACCTCGTTCTTCGTCGGCCAGTTGACCCGACGCATCTCGGAACGGACTTCGCGGAAGTACTCGGGAGGACTGACCCGCTGTCCCCGTTCGGGAGGACGCGCCTCTCGCGGCGCTGCAACCGGATTACCCTCTGCATCGATTTGGCCCTGCTTCTGCAGGTACCTTCGCTGCTCCCGATTCATTGCCATGGTGACGTGCCTCGTGAATGATCATCGCTGGCAGGGCACGAGGGACTCGAACCCCCAACCCCCGGTTTTGGAGACCGGTGCTCTACCAATTGAGCTAGTGCCCTAGGGCGCAACGAGGCTACCACCTCGGGCGCTTGGTCCCTCTTACCGACCGGGATCGGCCCAGTGGGAGTTCATGGCGCCGCCTCCGAATGAGCCGTTTCGGACGAGGGGCCATCGACCACATCGCGCTCCTCTGCTTGGGCTTCGGAACGCCTGAGGATCTCCCGAAGACCCTTCCGGGCCCGATGCAATCGCACCTTGGCGGCCGAGGTGGTGATCCCCAACTCCTCGGCAATCGCATCATGCGAAAGGTCGTAGATGTCACGCAGGATCACGACTGCGCACAGCTTGGGCGGCAGAGCCCGCAGGGCCTCGACCAACTGCCCCCGGAGGTCGCCCAGATCCAAACGGTGCGAAGGGTCGGACTGCGGGCGGCTGTCGGCGATCGGAGAGTCGTCGGGAAGCGGGTCGTGGCCCTGGCGATTCCTCCGCCCGAGAAAGGTCGACGCGCAATTCGACGTGATGCGGTAGAGCCAGGTCGTGAACTGGGCATCGCCGCGGAAACGGTCGATGCTGCGATGGGCCCGAAGATACGTCTCCTGGACCACATCGTTTGCGTCGTCCGGATTCCCGGTGAGCCGGAAAGCCAACAGATACGTGTCGGCGTAGGTGCGTCGCACGATTTCCTCGAAGGCCCGGTCGTTGCCCTCGCGAGCCTCGGCCACCAGCTGGGCGATGTCCTGACCCATGCGATCTGTGCCTTCGTTCGCGCCGGCCGTCCTACTTGATGATCTTGGTCACACGACCAGCACCAACCGTACGCCCACCCTCACGAATAGCAAACCGCAACCCCTCATCCATCGCAATCGGATTGATCAACTCAACCGTCATCTCCG
>JAHECQ010000293.1 GCA_024641625.1 Acidimicrobiales bacterium
TGCATCGTGTCGATCAGGCTCGAGTCGATGAGCTGGCGTTCGGCCACATTGACCGAGACGCAGATCCTGCGGCCGGTCGCCGCGCTCCATTGGGCAGCCTGGCGACACGACGCCCGCAACACGTGTTCGCCGAGGTCCACGATCAGTCCGGATTCTGCTGCGACCGACAGGAACTGACCGGGGGGGATCATGCCGCGCACGGGATGCTGCCAGCGCACGAGCGCTTCGAAACGGTCGACCTCCCCGGTCTCAACGTCGACAATAGGTTGATAGTGCACCACGAGCTGGCCACCTCGGATGGCTCGGCGGAGTTCTCGATCGATCTCCAAGCGAGCGAGCGCTTGCGCACGCAACGCTGTGTCGAAGACCTCGAAGCAGGAACCGCCGGCATCCTTGGCCCGATACATCGCCAGATCGGCGTCCCGGAGCAGGCTCTCGGCCGTGGCGTCCTCGCCGCCGGAGACGAAGGAGATCCCAATGCTTCCCGAGACCATTTGGGTCGATTGGTCTGACAACACTGCGGGATGACGCAGGCTCTCGAGCATCCGATTGGCCAGTGGCCGAGCATCATCCTCGGACCGCAGGCCGCGAGCGACCATGACGAACTCGTCGCCCCCGAACCGCCCGATGATGTCCTGATCCAAGGTGATGCTCCGGAGCCGCTGTCCGACGTGGCTGAGCACCTCGTCACCGGCACCGTGGCCCATCGAGTCGTTGATGATCTTGAGGCGATCCAGGTCGAGGAAGAGCACTGCGACCACTTCGTCCGCCTCCCGATGCTCGATGATGCCCTCGAGTTCCTCGGTCAGACCGGTTCGGTTGAGCAGGCCGGTCAGTGGATCGTGCTTGACATCGAACTCACTCCGCTCGAGACGACCCAGGGTGATCGCGTGGCGTCGAGCCGCCACCGTGAACACTCCGCCGGTGCAGGCGAGCAGGATGCCGGCAACGAGGGCCACCCACGAACCACGATGATCGACGACCATGCCGGCTTCGAAGCCCTGAATCGACCATTCGATGGTGCCCTCGGTGAAGACGACCGGTTCACCGAATGGCCGGCCGAGCTCGTTGGGATCGAGCGTCGACACCAGCGGGGCGCCGTTGGCCGAGACTTGGAGCGCAACCCGTTGTCCGTCATCGATCGACCGCATCTCGTCGAAGACGGCGTCGAGGTCGATCCGACCGAGGACAACGCTGCGACCGCCGATGTTGTCATCGCCCAGCGGAGCGTTGCCGAGCGGGGTTGCCAGCACGACATCGAGCCGGGTCGTCGTCGGTGGATCACCGGCGACGAGCGCCGCGAAGACTGCTGCTGACACGTCGGAAGCCCCAACCACCGTCCGGTCGGCGTATTCGGTGGCAGCGAAGAGGTCGTCGAGTCCCGGCTCGTCGATCACCTCGCCGATCCGGGCTCCCTCGGTCGCGCCGACCGCGCTCGAGAGCACCAGATCCAGCTCCGTTTCCTCGTCGGGCACCGCTTCGACCACGGCGATCTCGCTGACCGAGGCAAGCGCCTGCGCCGCCTCGGTCGCCTCGACGCGTTGCTCGAGTTCCGTCGACGAGGGAAGCCCCGGGGCATCCGACAGCTCCCGCGCCAAGCGATCCATGCCATCGAGCGATCCGAGGATCTTGCCTTGCAGCTCCGTGCCCTGTGACAACAGCAGTCGGTCGTAGCTGACTCCCGCCTGACCGGCTTCGACACTGCGCAATCCGATCCAGGCAAAAGCCGACAGCGCCAATCCGAGCATGACGATCACGACGGCCATCAGGCCGCCGGTCATCCACCGCCGGATTGCCCCGAGCAGACACGCGTCGGACGACGATTCTCCATGAGCTACGGGCCATCGCACACCGGTCCCATCGGCCGGGACCGACGAAAGTTGACGGTCCGGTCCTCGTGGGTCACTCGAGGTTGGTCAGTTGACGGGCTTCCCATTGCCCGGGCCCGTCAGCCGCCACAGTGAACACGACCCTGCGTCCGGCTTCGATTCGGCGCGAGCCATCGGCGATCTGTGTGCAGTGGAAGCGCCAGCGCCCGCCGCCGTCGGCCACGACCTCGCCGAGACCCGCGTCGTAGTCGTACCGCTCGACGTGGCCGACCAGGAACGACATGAGACCGTCAGTGAACGATCTTGGCCAGAGCCAGCTCGAGAATGTCCGACGCACCGGCATCCTTGAGTGCCGGGATCAACACGTTGATATCGGCCTTGGGCACCACGGTCTCGATGGCGAAACCTGCTTCGCCGTGGAGTTCATTGACGGTTGGGGACTTCATCGACGGGAGCAGTCCGATCACCCGGTCGAGTGCCGCTCGATCGTCGACGTTGAGCTTCACCAGCACCTTCGTGCGGGCTTCGAGCGAACCCTGCAGCAAGGTGAGCAGCTGCTCCATCGCGTGACGCTTCTGTGGATCGGCATACGCCACCGGGTTGGCAATGAACTCGGTGTAACTCGTGATGATGGTGTCGATGATGCGGAGCCCTGCGGCCTTGATGGCGCGGCCGGTCTCGGTGAGATCGACGGCGACGTCGACGATGTCGGGCACCTTGGCCTCGGTGGCTCCGTAGGACAGACGGATATCGGCCTCGATGCCCCGCTCGACGAAGAATCGACGGGTGAGCTCGGGGTACTCGGTCGAGACGCGAACGCCATGCTTGAGGTCAGAGACCGACTCGATGGCCGAGTCACCGGGGACGGCCACGACCAAGCGCACCGGGCTCGACGTGGCCTTGGAGTACTGGAGTTCGCCGAGTGAGACGACATCGCTGTTGGTCTCCTCGACCCAGTCGCGGCCGGTGATCCCGAGATCGAACAGGCCCTCGGCCACGTAGACCGGTATCTCCTGGGGGCGAAGGATGCGAACGGACTCGACCCGAGGATCGTTGATCGTTGCCTTGTAGTCGACAGATGAGCTCCGCTTGACCGAGAGATCGGCATCTTCGAACAGCGCGAGCGTCGCCGACTCGAGCGAACCCTTGGGGAGGACCAGCTTCAGCATGACGCTCACGCTAGCGGTGGATCTCCACAGTCAGAGTTGATTTCCAACGCCGTCGCCGACGTCCTAGCGTCCGACCATGACTCACAGCGCCGAATCGATCATTGACCCCGACATCGAGATCTGCGACCCCCATCACCACTACTGGAAGCACGCCACCAATCCCTATCTGCTCGACCAGCTCCACGCCGACACCTCGGCCGAGGATGCCGATGGTCAGCGGCACAACGTGGTCTCGACGGTCTTCGTCGAGTGCATGGCCGAGTACCGGACCGACGGACCCGAGCCGTTGCGACCGGTGGGCGAGACCGTGTTCGTGACCGAGGCCGCCGAACGCAGCGAGCATCTGCCGGGAGCAACGATCGCGGGCATCGTCGGGTTCGCCGACCTGACGCTCGGCGAGGGGGTTGCCGAGGTGCTCGAAGCGCACGTCGATGCCGGGCGCGGCCGCTTTCGCGGTATTCGTCACGCCACTTCGTGGTCATCTGAGCCGGGGATACACGCCGCCCACACCAAGCCGACCGAGCACCTGATGGCCGAGTCGTCGTTTCGACAGGGCTTCGACGTGCTGGGCCGGATGGGCCTCTCCTTCGATGCATGGATGTATCACCCGCAGCTTCCCGACCTGGTCGATCTGGCGGGGCGACACCCCGACACTGTCGTCGTGCTCGACCATCTCGGCGGCCCACTCGGGATCGGCCCCTACCAGTCCAGGCGCGATGAAGTGCTCGAGGCGTGTCGTGGGCCGCTCATCGAGCTGGCGCGGCTGCCGCAGGTGTACATGAAGCTGGGCGGCCTCGGGATGTCGCTCTTCGGCGACGGATGGCACAGGCGGGACGCTCGACCGACATCGAACGAGGTCGCCGACCGCTGGGGCGACCACGTGCGGTTCATCATCGACACCTTCGGACCTGACCGGTGCATGTTCGAGTCGAACTTCCCGGTCGACAAGGTCGGCATCGACTACCCGGTGCTGTGGAACGCGTTCAAACGTATTGCCTCCGGCTACTCTCCCGACGAACGAACAGCCTTGTTCGCCGGTTCGGCCAAGGCCGCGTATCGGGTTTGACCCGGCCGGTCGGGCAAGTGGTCAATCGGGCAAGTTGCCGAGGAGATGACCCATCCGTTCGCGCTTGGTCGTGAGATAGCCGACGTTCTGGGGATTCGGTTCGGTCTCGATCGGCTCGCGACTCGTGATCTCGAGACCGAAGCCGTCGAGTCCTCCGTACTTGGCGGGATTGTTCGTCAACAATCGCATGGTGCTGACGCCGAGATCGACCAGGATCTGTGCCCCGATGCCATACTCCCGGCTGTCGGCCGGCAGACCGAGCTGCAGGTTGGCATCCACGGTGTCATAGCCCTCGTCCTGCAACCCGTACGCCCTGATCTTGTGTCCCAGTCCGATGCCACGACCCTCATGGCCACGGAGATAGACCAGCACCCCTTCGCCCGTCGCGGCGATCCGTTCCAGTGCCAGGTCGAGCTGAGGGCCGCAATCGCAACGCAGCGACCCGAAGATGTCGCCGGTGAGGCACTCCGAATGCACCCGCACCAGCACGTCGTGCTTACCGGCAGGTTCGCCCATGACGAAGGCGATGTGCTGCTCGCCATCGAGCACCGATTCATAGACCACGGCTTGGAACATGCCATGGCGAGTCGGGATGCGCGCCTGGGCCACCCGGGTGACCAACTTCTCGGTCCGACGTCGGTAGCGGACCATGTCGGCGATCGAGATGAACACCAGGCCGTGTTCGTTGGCGAATTCGACCAGATCGGGAACCCGCGCCATCGTGCCGTCGGGCTTGACGATCTCACAGAGCACTCCGGCGGGCTTGAGCCCTGCCATGCGGGCGAGATCGACCGCAGCCTCGGTGTGGCCGGCCCGCTTGAGCACACCGCCCTCACGGGCGCGCAGTGGGAAGATGTGGCCGGGTCGGGCGAAGTCTGCGGCTGACGATGTCGGATCGGCCATGGCCCGCAGCGTCGCTGCCCGGTCATGGGCGGAAATGCCGGTACTGGTGCCGGCACGAAGATCGACCGTGACTGTGAAGGCCGTCCGCATGGCCTCGGTGTTCTGGGCGACCATCAGCTGGAGGTCGAGAGCGTCCGCCCGTTCTTCGGTGATCGGACAGCAAATGACGCCCGACGTGTGGTTGACGAAGAAAGCGATCTTCTCCGCAGTGGCGAACTCGGAGAAGATCGCTTTCTTCG
>JAHECQ010000017.1 GCA_024641625.1 Acidimicrobiales bacterium
GGCGCCGACTGGATCGTGAGCGGCGGTGGCAGTTCCGATGGCTACCGCGACCTCATCGATGCGCTTCGGGTGTCGAGCAACGTGGTCTACGCACAACTCATGGTCACGGTCGGTCCGGACTCCGTGGTCGATCTGGCCCACCGTCTCGGTGTATCGGCCGAGCTGCCGTCGGTGAACTCACTGGTGCTCGGATCGGGGGAGGTGTCGGTGCTCGACATGGCAGCCGCGTACTCGACCATCGCCAACACCGGGGTTCGCTATCAGCCGGTGTTCGTCGAACGCGTCGAGGGTCCGAACGGCACCTGCTGGTATCCACATCGCGGTGTTTGCGCCATTGCCGGTCCCGGGCGGACCCCTGACGACTCTGCAGCCATAGCCCCCGCGGTGGCCCAGACGGTCACCTATGCACTCGAGCGAGTGATCCAATCGGGAACCGGTCGGGCCGCGCAGTTCGGCGGGGCAGCCGCCGGCAAGACCGGGACCACCCAGGACAATCGCGATGCCTGGTTCGTGGGATTCAGTTGCGAACTCACCTCGGCAGTGTGGATGGGCTACGCCGGCGCGCCCGGCGCGCCGGTGCGAACGATGGACAACTTCCGCGGTATCGAGGTCCACGGCGGAGACTTCCCGGCAGAGATCTGGTCGTCGTTCATGGGCCGCGCGGCCGAGCTGGCTTCGGCCGCCGGGCGACCGCCATGCACCGAGCTCAACGGACACGACGTCGCCGGCGGCAAAGTACTCCACCCGGAGCTGTCGACCACCACGCTCCCCCCGTGCCTCGCTCCGTCGACCGACGACACGGTCGGGGCCGACGACGGCGCCGGCAACGACACCACCTCGACGACGGACCCCTGTAGCCCGGACTCCACGGTCGAGTCGACGACCACATCGTCACCCGACGGCACCACCACCTCGACGTCTGCTGCACCGACACCGCCCTCTCCGACCACCGAACCCGAGCCCATCACAACTTCCGAGACCGGTTCGACCACCACCGGTTCGACCACCACCACGACCGCGGGCGGAACCGGCCAGTGACGCCCGACACCCCGAGACTGCATGTCGTGGTCCAGGCGCTACGGTGACGGAGTTCCGGTCGGGATTTCCGATCGGGTGGGTTCGCCGACTGGCGTCTTGGTCCTTTCTCACGGGCCACTGTCTCGTGAACCAAGCCCAGTAGCGCCGCGTCGCCGACGCGGCAAGGAGTAAGCAATGTCCTCCCCCACCACGGATGCCTCCGCGGCACCCGTTCAAGTCACTTTTGCCGATCTCGGCGTGCCTGCGAGCATCACCGCCGCACTCGCCCAGCGTGGCATCACCCATCCCTTCGAAATCCAATCGGCGACCATCGCCGACATCCTCGCCGGACACGACGTCTCCGGCCGTGCGCCGACCGGATCGGGCAAGACGCTTGCCTTCGGTATTCCGCTGGTAGCCACGGCGGCCCAGGGCCTTCCCTACCATCCCCGAGCTCTGGTGTTGGTGCCCACCCGGGAGCTCGCCGACCAGATCACCACCGAGCTCAAGACCTTCGCTGGCAACGTTCGGATTCACGCGGTCTACGGCGGCGTGGGCTACGGCGGCCAACGTGCTGCACTCAAGCGAGGCGTCGACATCCTCGTCGCCTGCCCTGGCCGACTCGAAGACCTGATCGAACAAGGCTCCATCCGCCTCAAGGACGTGGATCAGGTCGTGATCGACGAAGCCGACCGGATGGCGGACATGGGATTCCTCCCCGCGGTGCGCCGAATCCTCGACATGACCTCCAACGATCGCAAGACGGTTCTCTTCTCGGCCACCCTCGATGGCGACGTTGCTCGCATCGTCAAGGAGTACCAGCACAATCCCATCCGCCACGAGGTCAAGGCGGTCGGCAACGATGCCTCGAAGGCCGAGCACGTGTTCTGGCTCACCGATCGCGATGACCGCGTCGAGGTGACCAGCCAGGTCATCGCCAACGCCTGGCCATCGATCGTCTTCTGCCGGACGCGCCACGGCGCTGACCGCTTGGCGCGCCAGCTCGAACAACGAGGCATCGTCGCAGCTCCGATTCACGGAGGCCGCAGTCAGAGCCAGCGAACCCGGGCGCTCGAGGACTTCACCGGCAATCGTGTTCAGGCCCTGATCGCAACCGACGTCGCAGCGCGCGGCATCCATGTCGATGGCGTCAGCTCGGTCATTCACTTCGATCCCCCGGAGGATCACAAGGCATACATCCATCGTTCGGGTCGTACGGCACGCGCCGGAGAAACCGGCCTCGTGGTCTCCCTGCTGCTGCACGACCAGGTGAAGGCGGCCAAGCAGATGCAGAAGCAGCTCAAACTCGACGAGACGCCGGTGAGGATCAACCCGAGCAGCCTTCCGGGAATCGTCTCCACCATGGGTCTGGAGCCGGCAGCCCCCTTCGTTCCCGCCCCGGCGGCTCGAAGCGGATCCGGACGCAGTGGTCCAGGACGACCCGGGCGCTCTGGGCATGCAGGTCCGGGACGCAGCGGCCCAGGACGCGGCGGTACCGGACGCGGAGGTGCCGGACGGCCCGGGCGGCCCGGTCACGATGGGTCGGGCCGCCCGGTGGCCTCTTCGGGACGAAGCGGGAAACCTCGCCCCAAGTCATCGCCCACGCGCTGATCCACCTGCCCACGGACAGCCAGTCGAACCGGACCGGGTGGCGACCCCGGCATCGACCGCTAGCCTGCCTTTGTCAAACTCGACCCTGCCCCGAAGTCCGGGGCCCCGATCACTGGATCGGGTCCACAGGGAGGTATTCGCCCGTGCGGGCTTACGAACTCATGATCATCTTCAAGGCCGAGACCGAAGAGTCCGCCGTGCAGACGACGATCAACCGCCTTGCCGAAATCGCCCAGGCCGACGGCGGCAGCCTCGAGAAGACCGACAAGTGGGGCGTCCGCCGTTTCGCCTACGAAATCAAGCACCAGACCGAAGGCTTCTACGTGGTGCTCGAATTCCTGGCTCCCAATGCGCTCAGCGAGATCGATCGCACATTGCGCCTCGCGGATGGTGTCATCCGCCACAAGTTCATGCGGCTGCCCCTCGGGGAGGCCCACAAGCGTGGGCTCGCCGCTGCAACGGCCTAGGAGGCCAGTGCCATGGCAATGGACAACACCGTAACCATCACGGGTAACGCCACCCGTGAACCCGAACTCCGCTTCACCCCCGGGGGCCAGCCCGTCGCCAGCTTCGGCGTGGCGGTAAACCGTCGCTGGCAGAACCGCCAGACCCAGGAATGGGAAGAAGCCACCTCGTTCATCGACGTGACCTGTTGGGCCCAGCTGGCTGAGAACGCCGCTGAGTCCGTTGCCCGAGGTACTCGGGTCACGGTCACCGGCCGGCTCGATCAGCGCAGCTGGGAAACCGACAACGGTGAACGACGCTCGAAGATCGAGGTCGTCGCCGACGACGTGGCCATCAGCCTTCGCTGGGCCACCGCAACCGTGCATCGCAACGCCCCACGAGACAGTGGTGCCGGCGACGGACGTTCATTTGGTGGACCTGCCAAGCAGCAATCCGCTCCCCCCGCATACCAACCTGATGAGGAACCGTTCTAATGGCCGGACCGAAATCCCCCCGTACGGGCGGCAAGTCCAAGGATTCAGCCCGTCGAGGCAAGAAGAAGATCAGCCCGATCTCCACCGAGAAGCTGGCCTACGTCGATTACAAGGACGTCGATCTGCTGCGTCGTTTCGTGTCCGACCGCGCCAAGATCCGTGGTCGTTACGCCACCGGCAACGACTCCCAGCAGCAGAAGGTCGTCAGCACAGCGATCAAGAATGCTCGTGAGATGGGCCTGCTCCCCTATGCCAGTCGGGTCACGACCATGCGTCGAGGACGCGGCGGTCGCCGCGACGACGAACGAGGCGAGCGTCCCGAGCGCGACGAAAGCCCAGAGATCGAGACGAACGATGTCACCGTCGAGGGCACCGAGAACGAAGGGGACGAGTAGATGCGAATCGTTCTGCATCAAGGCATCAAGGGCCTCGGCAATCGCGGCGACGTCCTCGAGGTGGCCGACGGCTACGCCCGCAACTACCTGATTCCCCAGGGCCTGGCCCAACGGGCCAACGCCGGAGTCGAAGCGCAGGCCGAAGCAATGCGCAAAGCCTGGAACCAGAAGAACACCCAGCAACGTGAGGCAGCCGAAGAAGTGGCCAAGACGTTGGTGGCCAAGACCATCAGCGTCACCGCCCGCGCCAGCGGTGAGGGAAAGCTCTTCGGTTCGGTGAACCCGGCCGACATCGCCGAAGCCATCGAGGCCCAAACCGGCGTCGTACTCGACCGCAAGGTGATCCACGTCGACGAGGGTATTCGCACCGTCGGAACCCATTCGGTGAAGGTGCAACCTCACGCCGATGTCGAGTTCCCCGTGACGATCGAAGTCGCTGCGCTCTGAGACCGACCATTACCGGATAGGCGGGGGTCCTGCAACGTGCAGGACCCCACTTTCCACAATCTTCACAGCCTTGTCCACAGTCGACAGGGTTGACCACAGGTTGTCCACAGAAATCGGCCGGTTGGACCACTAGAGATCCACAGCGAGCGTGGGGCAGGATCAAGCCATGCAGGAATCGACGGGCGACCGTGGCAGATCGGGATCCGAACCAGCCAGATCGGCCTCACAGCGCCTGCCGCCCCGGAACCTCCAGGCCGAGGAGTCGGTCCTCGGAGCCATGCTGCTCAGCCGCGAGGCCATCGCCGATGTCGTCGAGCTCCTCGAGCCGGAGCACTTCTACAAGCCGGCTCACGGACACATCTACGAAGCCATTCTCAGCCTCTACGGCGCCGGAGAGCCCGTTGATGCCGTCAGCGTCGGCGAGGAGCTACGCCGCGCCGGGCTGCTCGACTCAGTGGGCGGGCCCAGTGTCTTCATCGATCTGCAAGCAGTCACCCCAGCTGTCGGCAGCGCTGGGCACTACGCCAAGATCGTCGAGGAGCATGCACTGCTGCGGCGACTGATCTCGGTCAGCAACGAGATCGCAGAGATGGCCTACGGCGTTCCCGACGATGTGGTCAAGGCGGTCGATGACGCAGAAGCTCGCATGTTCGATGTGGCCCAGCGGCGCGTGGCCAACACGACGGCCCCCATCAAGGATCTTCTCTCTGCCAACCTCGATCGGCTCGAACTGCTCTACGAAAGGGGCGAGTCGATCACCGGCGTACCGACCGGCTATACCGACCTCGACAACCTGCTCTCGGGGCTCCAACCCAACGCATTCTACGTGGTGGGCGCCCGTCCGGCCATGGGAAAGACCGCGTTCGCTCTCGGGATGGCCACCAATGCAGCCATGAAGAGCGGCAAGCCCGTGCTGGTCTTCTCGCTGGAAATGAGCCAGCTCGAGTTGTCGCAACGCATCCTGTGTTCGGACGCCAAAGTCGACGCCACTCGGGTGAAGACCGGCAAGCTCGACGAGGGTGACTGGAGTCGGATCAGCCATTCGGTCGGTCGGCTGGCCGAAGCGCCCATCTTCATTGACGACAATCCTCACACCTCGGTCATGGAGATCAGGGCCAAGGCGCGAAGGCTGCAGAGCAGGGTCGGTGAACTGGGCATGGTGGTGGTCGACTACATCCAGCTCATGTCGGGTCGCTCCAACGCCGAGAGTCGCCAAGTCGAAGTGTCCGAGATCAGTCGAAATCTCAAGATCCTCGCCCGTGAGCTCCAAGCACCGGTCATCGCACTCGCCCAGCTCAATCGCGGCCTGGAACAGCGCCAGGACAAGCGGCCCATGTTGTCGGACCTGCGCGAGTCGGGCGCCCTCGAGCAAGACGCCGACGTGGTGATGTTCTTGTACCGCGACGAGATCTACAACGCTGAGAGCGACCAACAAGGCATCGCCGAGGTCATCATCGCCAAACACCGAAACGGCCCGACCAGCACAGTGAAACTGGCCTTCCTCGGCAAGTACACGCGTTTCGAGAACATGGCCCGGCACCAGGGCGCGACCGTGAGCGAGTTCTGATCGCTCGATCCACGCGTCAGTCGACCTGCACGAACACCGCTGGAGGTGGCGCGTCCGTCGACTGAATCGGCTGCTCCACAGAGGCGCGATGCACCACGGCAACAAGGCAAAGGCACGCAGCCGCCCCCAGCAGCGCCTCGAAGATGAGATCACTTCGGTGCCGAGCGCGGCGTATCGACAGCACATGATCCGGAACCGACGCGCGAACGCCAACCGATCGACGAGCCGCGCTTGGGCCAAAGGCCGGCCTTGTGTGCGTAGGGTGAACCGTGTTCTTGGCTGCGACCGGCATTGCTGGGCCTCTCCTGTCCGCGACAACTTCCAGGACCCTTCTTGCATCGGCCGGAACCTCGCTGTTCTTGAGACCCATGGGCCAGATGACCCTCACCAATCGCTCACGGCCGACAGACGAGCGAGCTGATCGGGACGACCGCTGATCAGGACAACAACGTCGCCAGGGCCCAAACCGTGGCCAACACGCCAATCACGATCTGGCTGATGCTGCGCGGCAGCGGCGCACGTTCGAGTGCACCTTCCTGCGTCTTCGCCGGGGGTCGAAGTAGGGCGAGGCCATTCCCCACCACCAGCGCGGCACCAAGCGCGAGGACCAACCAAGCCAGAAGATCATCTCCGAGAAATGTCTGCGCCAAAAGTTCCTCAAGTCATTCGACAACCCCGCCGATCATACAAACACGCCGGTGGTCATCGCCCACACCGGTCATCCGGGGTAACGAGCGGGGGTTGCCAATCCCTCCACACGCATCGCCACCAGTACCTCTGGGTACTGGAGCAGGCGACTCCCGCTCGCCCCACCAAGTCAACCTGGCTCGAGATCGGTGTCCGACGGGGAGTCCGACAATGTCTCGACCACCCGCACCGATCGATCGTCCCCACGGAAGGTCTCCATCAGGCGGACCGCATGGGTCGCCGGGTCGAAGCACACCATGCTGGACTGGCCCCAACGGCCGAAATTCGAGGGACCAACGGCAATCAGTTCGAGGCAATCGGGATCATCGGTCTCGAACACCTGATAGTCGGCCAGTTCACGGGCCAGGAGATCACGTTCCTGGCGGTTCGTCCCTTCGGGCACCGGCGCCGAACACAGGACGCGTTCTGGCGAACCCGCGCTTGCAGTGTCGTCGATCTGACAGTCGCGTTGTCGTCCCGCTGCAGTGACGATCGCGAACGAACCAAGCTGATCGAGCTCACGATCGTCACGACGAGCCAAGCGGAACCCGACCGAATCCTCGACCACGGCGTCAGCGCCCCGACCCCGGATACGCGTGAGGGTGCCGGTGGCGACATACGGCCCGACCAATGATCGTTCCCAACGATCGAGAAAATCATCCAGAGGGCGTTCGGCCAACGTTACGTTCGTGCCGTGCGTCGAGGACGGGGCGACACCGAGCGAAGGAGGTCCCGTTCGGCCCGAGACCAGGGAGAGGACGAGCCCGACGATCGCCACCCCGGCGATCAGAGCGCCGAGAACGGGGAGCATTCGGCGAATCACAGCACCAATCTAGGATGCAATCTGCCTGCGGATAAGGTCTTGACGTGACCGACCGCGAAGAACTGATCGCCGCAGCAACCGTGCTCCTCCTCCGTGACGACCCTCGTGGACTCGAGGTCTTGATGCTCCGTCGCAACTCCAAGATCGCCTTCGGTGGGATGTGGGTCTTCCCGGGTGGGCGAGTGGACCAGCATGAAATGGGACCCGACGAGCTCACCTCCGCTCGACTGGCTGCAGCCCGCGAAACCCAGGAAGAGGTCGGCCTCGACCTGCATCCCGACAGCTTGGTGACCTGGTCCCATTGGCAGCCGCCGGCGGCTGCGGAGATGGTGGCCAAAGGTGGTCCGCTCCGCCGATTCTCCACGTGGTTCTTCGTCGCGCCCGCGCCCGAGGGGATCGTGTCCATCGACCACGGCGAGATCCATGAAGATCGATGGCTCACACCCCGCGAGGCCATGTCGAAACATGCCGCGGGCGAGATCGAGATCGTCCCACCCACTTGGATCACCCTGCATCAACTTGCTGCTCACAACTCCGTCGACGAGGCGATCACCTGGGCAAGGGCCGTCGAGCCCAAGCCTCGCTTCTGGACTCGTCGCCTCTCGAAGGACCCCTTGACCCTCGTCTGGCACGGTGACGCCGCGTACGAGACCCTCGATCCGAAGACGCTCGGTGGGCGAAATCGCCTCGCGCTCCACGCCGAGGGCTGGGTCTATGAGTTTCAGCCGTGAGTGCATCCGGCCAAGGGTTCGCCTCCCTCGGCGTACCCCCGACCTTGCTCGACGTGCTCACCCGAAACGACATCCGAACCCCGTTCGAGGTCCAGGCAGCCACCATCCCTGATGCGCTCGCCGGACGCGACGTCCTGGGACGAGCACCGACCGGATCGGGAAAGACGCTCGCCTTCGGCCTCCCCTTGCTCGCTGCCGTGCCCCGGGCCAAACCGAATCGACCTATCGGCCTCGTGCTCACCCCGACCCGCGAGCTGGCCGAACAGATCCGCCGGGAACTCGATCCTTATGCCAAGGCTGTCGAACGCTCGATCGGTGCCATCTACGGCGGTGTCGACTACGCCCGGCAGGTTGCTCGCCTCCAGCGAGGGCTCGATGTGGCCGTCGCGACACCGGGTCGTCTCCTCGACCTGATCGATCAGGGCGATCTGTTCCTGTCGGATGCCATGATCGTGGTGATCGACGAGGCCGATCGGATGGCCGACATGGGCTTCCTACCCGATGTCCGCCAGCTGCTCGACCTCACCAGTCCCCAACGCCAGACGATGCTCTTCTCGGCGACCCTGGGCGAGGACATCCAGACCCTGATCGACGAGTATCAACGAAACCCGACCATCCACGAGATCGGCGAAGTCGAGCCCGATCTCTCGTTGGTCGAGCATCGCTTCTACCACACCCACAAGATGGGCAAGATCGAACTCGCCGCCGAGCTCATTCCGACGCTCGGCTCCTGCATGGTGTTCTGCCGCACCCGCCACGGCGTTGACCGGGTGGCGCGCCAACTCAGCGACCTGGGAGTCTCTGCCGGATGGATCCACGGAGGTCGGAGCCAATTGCAGCGCGACGCCGCACTGCATGCCTTCACCACCGGCCGAGTTGTGGCGCTCGTCGCCACCGACGTCGCCGCCCGGGGGATCCACGTCGACGGTGTCGGCTGTGTCATCCACTACGACCCCCCCGAGGACGTCACGACCTACGTGCACCGCTCCGGTCGTACGGCTCGCGCCGGGGCGCGGGGGTTGGTGATCTCCTTCGTGAACTCCGACCAGATCAAGTCCACGCTACGACTCCAGGCAGCACTGTCGCTTCCCGAAGGGATCGACGACCCACCAACGACGGTCGGCGGTGTCGCCGATACCCCCAACGAGCCGTCACCTACCGAACCATCGGCGACACCGAAGACGAAGCCGAAACCACGAACAAAGCCGGGCAAGAAGCAGCGGGCCAAGGCCAAGGGCACCTGGCCCAAGCTGATCTGATCCACTCAGGGCTGTGTCTCTTCAGGTCCGGTGAGATAACGACGTTCGTAACGGCGGCCGAGATCGGTGAGCACCTCGTAGCCAATCGTTCCCGCTGCACTGGCGACCTCGTCGACCGACAGGTGAGATCCGATGAGTTCGACCGGTGCCCCGATCCACAAGTCGGACTCGGGAACGTCGGTCACATCGACCGTCACCAAATCCATCGAGACTCGACCCACCAAGGGCACCGGGCGCTCCCCGATGCAGGCTTGGCCACGACCGGACAACGCACGGTGAAAACCGTCGGCATAGCCGACATTGAGGGTTGCGATACGACGACGATCGATTGCCCGAAACGTGGCCCCGTAGCCAACGGTCTCACCTGCCTCGATCCACCGGATCTGCAGGATCGGAGCCTCGAGCGTGACCACCGGAGCCATGGGATTGGGGTCCCCGGGAGTCGGGTTTCCGCCGTAGAGGCAGAAACCCGGGCGAACCACATCGAAATGAAACCGATCACCGAGAAAGATCCCCGAGGAGTTGGCCAGCGAACGTCGCTCGAACGCCAACCGACTGGCGGCCAAGCCGAAGCGGATGAGTTGCTGCTCGTTCTGCGGACTCTGCGGTTCATCGGCCGACGCCAGGTGACTCATCAAGATCTGCACATCGACGCCCTGTAGCCGCAATGGTTCGGTGACGAGGCGCTCCACCTCCTCGAGCGCCAGGCCCAGGCGATTCATTCCGGTGTCCACGTGCAGAGCCGCCGGGAGGGCAACGCCGAGGCCACGACCATGCCGCGCCCATCGCTCGATTTGGTCGAGGCTGTTGAGGACCGGCCGGAGATGATGTTCGAGCAGGTCCTGCTCGATACCCGGATGCGCTCCCGACAAGACGAAAACGGTCGCCCGGGAGGTGGGATCATTGGCCACGAGCGCCCGCCGAAGCGCGATTCCTTCATCGACGTGGGCCACGAAGAAGGTGCCACAGCCCGCTTGCTCGAGAATGGCTCCAACCTCGGCAGCGCCCAAGCCATAACCATCGGCCTTGACCATGGCCGCGACCTCGACCTGCGGACCCACGTGTTCTGAGATCAGCCCGAAGTTTCCGACGATGCCGCCGAGGTCAACGGTCAGCTGGGTCGATCTCAGAACACGGTTGAAGGAGGTCGACCGGGTAGCGGACACACCACGATCGTAGGGGACGCTCGTCAGAGAACTCATCGCCCTGGCGTGAAGCCGGCTGGCTTCCTACACTGCCGCCTACCTGACACCCCGGGGAACTCGTGAGTCTGTTCATTCAGCGAATCTTTGATGCTCTGTCCAACGGCGCTGTCTATTCAGCGCTGGCTGTTGCATTGACCATGGTTTTTCGTGCCAGTGGTGTGTTGAATCTTGCTCAGGGCGAGATGGCGATGTTCTCGGCCTACGTCGCTGCCCTGCTGCGCTCATCGCCGCCGGGGTCCGGTCCGCCAGGACGACCGTTCACGGGACAAGGGCTCTTCGCCAATCTCGGCACTCCCTGGCCAGTGTGGGCCGCGCTCCTTGGTTCGATTCTGTTCGGGGCGCTGTTGGGGGCGCTGGTTCAGCGCTACGTCGTCCAACCCCTCGACGGCCGCGATCCCCTACCAGCAATCGGTGCCATTGTGGGGGTCTACCTGCTCTTGCGGGGCATCGCATCGAAGTGGTGGGGTGGCGGCGTTCGGGACATCGGCTCGCCGTTCCCCGACGGGGCCGACGACCGATTCGACATCCTTGGGGCTCGGCTGCGTTACGAGACCGTCGGGATCGTCATGACACTCATCACCGTCTTGTTGTTGCTCAACCTGATCCAACGGCACACCAAGATCGGTCTTGCCTTTCGCGCCCTCGTCTCCAACCCCGAGGGAGCCCGCCTCATGGGAATCAGAGTCGGATCGGTCCTGATGATCGGTTGGGCCATGGCCTCCGCGCTGGGCGCATTGGGCGGAGGGTTGATCGCCAACACACTGCACGTTCGGCCCGACATGATGAGTCGAGTCCTGGTGTTCTCCTTGGCGGCGGCAATTCTTGGAGGTTTGGGAAACCCGGTTGGCGCGGTGATCGGAGGTTTCTCCTTCGCGCTTCTCGAAGTCATGCTCGTTGGCTACGTGTCGTTCATCAGCGCCGACGTGGCGCTGGTGTACACGCTGGGCGTTCTCATCCTCGTCCTCCTGGTTCGACCTGGTGGCATCCTCGGGACGAGTCTGACGGTCGACCGGTCCAGAGCATGACAGCGCGACTCGTGGCACTCGCCGCCATCGGCGCAGTGCTCGTGATGATTCCGCTCACCGGTGGGCCCGTCTTGGTGCTTCGAGCGACCGAGATCTTCGCCTTCATCGTGGCCTTCAGTGGACTGCACGTGCTGTCGGGCAGGCTCGGCCTCATCTCCATCGGTCACGGTGCGTTCATGGGTATCGGCGCACTCGCCGGCGCGCATGCGGTCCAGGACGCCTCGGTCCCCTACCTGCTCGCCCCGGTGATGGCCGCGGCATTCGCCGCGGCGTTCGGCGCGCTCATCGCAGTGCCGAGCCTCCGCCTGCCCAGCACGTACCTGGCTCTGCTCAGCGTGGCCGTGGCCATGGCGCTCCCCATCCTCATGCGTCGGATCGATGGGCCGTTGGGCATTCTCGTCAAGAAGGACCTCCTACCTCCGGCGTGGACGGGACTCGATTCCAGCCAGGACGAAATCTGGCAATACCTGCTCGTGGTGACCGCCGGCAGTCTGATCGTGGGACTGATGAGCCTTCTACTGAGCGGACGATTCGGCCGGTCGCTGATCGCGGTACGAGACGAACCCACGGCCGCCGCTGCTTTTGGTGTCAACACGCCGCGAACTCGCATCCTGGGAGTTGCACTTGCCTGTGGTCTCGCCGGCTTTGCCGGCGGGCTGTTGGTGTATGCAACGCCCTACGTCTCAGGCGATCGCTACACATTCGAATTGTCACTCTTCATGTTCGCCCTTTCGGTTGGCTTCGGATCGGGCCGACTATGGACTTCCATTCCGGCGGCCATCGTCCTGGTCATGCTCCCTGAGGTCTTGGTGTCGATCGGCTGGTCCGCCTACCAGCCCGTGGTCTATGGCCTCTTGTTGCTGGTCGCCACCCGTCTCACTGGCACCCGTCGCATGATCGACCGACTTGCAGTTCGACGCTCCGCCCAACCGGCGAGCAACACCGAGCCCAGCGTTGTATTACTGGATGCCTGACTACCACCGGGTACCTGAACCCTGACCGAGAAGGAACGCATGATGTCCACCACTGTCGCAACCACCGAGGTCCTCGGACTCAACCATGTCGCCTATCGGTGCCGAGACGCCTCGGAGACCGCTCGCTTCTACGAGGACGTCCTCGGTATGCGACTGGCGCACGTCATCGTGCAGGACCGGGTGCCCAGCACGCAGGAGTATGCACCCCACTGCCATCTGTTCTTCGAAATGGCCGACGGGAGCTGGGTCGCCTTCTTCGACCTTGCCGATGAGGACGCCGTGGTCCAACAGACCAGCCCGGATTGGGCCCAACATCTGGCCATGGAAGTCGGATCGGTCGAAGTCCTCATGTCAAAGAAGGCAGTGCTGGAGGCCAATGGAGTCGAGGTGTTGGGACCAGTCGATCACGGATTCATTCGATCGATCTACTTCTACGATCCGAGCGGTCATCGGCTCGAATTCGCCTGCCGAACCCATTCCAGCGACGACATCGAGCACTTTGCGGCCATCGCTTCAACAGAACTCGCCGCTTGGGCCGACAAGAAGGCCGAGCATTTACGTTGACGGGATGGGCGTTCTAAGCTCGCGCCATGGCTCAAGCACCAGAACATCGTCTCGACGCCGCTGACGACGAACGAGCGCGAGCACGCGCCGCGATCATCGCCCAGACCATGGCCGACATCCGAGCCATCGAAGATCAATTGGGGGTGACGCGCCAAGGCGTCGAAGCCATCCGTGACCGCCTGCTCGAGATGGCCTCCCATCGAGAGGCCTTTGCTCTCGAAGACTTTCCGTGTCCGACCGAAGGGCCTCGCGGCTGCCTCTATCGACTGAGCGAGGACGCCGATCATCGCTTCGCCCTCTATGTCAATTCAAGCGCCGGCGACGTGGCCACGCCGGCGCACAACCACACGACCTGGGCGGTCGTCGTGGGCTTCGAGGGCAAGGAACTCAATCGCTTCTACCGCAGGGCACCCCAGGGCGGCGTTGAGCAGATCCATGAGTTCCTCGTCGAGAATGGCACTGGCGTCGCCATGTTGCCCGACGACCTGCACTCCATCCACATCGACTCGCGCGCCTTGAACTTCCATTGCTATGGCCTCGCCCTCGAGCAACTCCCCAACCGGGAGTACTACAGCGAGTCGACGAGCCAGTGGAAAGTCTTCCCCGCCAACGCCGACATACGCGAAGCGCGGGTGGATCTCGCGCTCTGCTGAGGCGTCGTCATGGCCGTTCCTCTCCCATGACCAACGACCAAGTCTCCACCATCGATGCGGCCGCTCTGGCAGCTTGGCTCACCGATGGCGAGGAGCTTGCCCTCCTCGATGCACGAGAACAAGGGGTCTACTTCCGCTCACACCTCTTTCGGGCCAGCTGCGTGCCGATCTCGCAACTGGAACTTCTGCTGGGCGATCTCGTGCCGCGGCGCTCCACTCGACTGGTCTGGTGCGACGATGGCGCCAGCGGGCTCGCTGAACGGGCGGCGCAGCGGGCCACCGCCCTGGGGTGGGACCACTGTCAAGTCCTCGAGGGGGGTACGGCCGGTTGGAGCGCCTGGGGAGGCGAGCTCTACGCCGGGGTGAATGTACCATCGAAGGCTTTCGGAGAACATATCGAACATACGTTCGACACGCCGCGCATCAGCGCCCGACAACTCAAGGAGATGCTCGACTCCAACGAGGACCTCGTGATCTTGGACTCACGGCCCTTCAACGAATTCCGGCGCATGAGCATCCCGACCGGCACCGACTGCCCGGGCGCAGAGCTGGTCCATCGAGTCAAGGAGCTCGTCGAACGACCGGAGACCCTGGTGGTCGTCAATTGTGCCGGGCGCACTCGGAGCATCATCGGCGCACAATCGCTGATCAATGCCGGGCTCGAGAATCGTGTTGTCGCACTCGAGAACGGCACGATGGGCTGGCACCTGGCCGGATTCGAGGTTGCCAGCGGCCAGGAGACACATGCGCCGAGTCCGGCGGGTGATCGTCGCCAATGGGCCGAGCAAGCCGCCACCGACGTCGCTCGGCGCTTCGGGGTGCAGTCCGTCGACTGGTCTACTGTCGCCTCATGGCAGGATGACCCAGAGAGAACGACCGTTCTGCTCGACGTACGTTCCCCCGAAGAGTTCGAGGCCGGTCATCTCCCCGGGTCCCGCAACGCCCCCGGAGGCCAGCTCGTCCAGGCCACCGACGAATACGTCGCCACATGGCAGGCCCGTATCGTGCTGATCGACGACAACGGTGTTCGCGCCACCATGACTGCTTCTTGGCTTCGGCAACTCGGTTGGAGGGACGCCGTCGTGCTCGCAAGAGGGGTTGACGTCGTGGCTTCGGACCACGGCGTGGTGCTCCAACAAGGCCCACACCGACGGCCCGATCTCGTTCGACAGGTCGCGGCCGAAGCGCCGACCATCACCGTCTTGCAGTTGGCTCGACACCTTGCAGCGGGAACCAAGGCACGGCCGCAGATTCTCGACCTCGGTGACAGCCTCAAGTACCGCCAACGCGGCCACATTCCCGGGGCCTGGTGGGGCGTACGAAGCCGTCTCGAGAAGGCCCGACAGGCCATTGGGGACGCCGACATGGTGGTGCTGACCTCGTCGGACGGCCAAATCGCCCGGCTGGCCGTCGCCGAGGCCCAAACCTGGTGGCCCGACGCCGAGATCCTGGCCCTTGCCGGGGGTACCAGGGCCTGGCGACACGCCGAAGAACCAATGGAACAGGGATTCAGTCGTCCCACGACGACGCCGGACGACATTTGGTACAAGCCTTACGATCACGAAGACGGTCAGGCCGAGACGCACATGCGCGAGTACCTCTCATGGGAAATCGCTCTGGTCGAGCAACTTCGCCGGGATCCAACGGTGCAGTTCCCGTCGTTCCCTCCCGCCTGAGACTCTTCCTTCGGAGTTCCACGTGAAACCACTCCTGCTCAGCGGACTGCCTGCCGTCATCCTGACCAAAGGAGGCGGTCTCGACCCGATGAACTCGGTGCTGATCCACTGATCGTGGTCTCGGTTCACACCACACGAGTGATCGTCGTCTTGTTGAGCGCCCCAATCACCACTCGACTCCGGGCCAAGAACGCACACCCTTACCGCACATCTTCGCCCCGTGCCGTCAGCCGGCACACTGGGCGGCGATGCTGGCCAGAGCCGACCCCCGCCGTGGGGCGCGCAATTGATGACGGTCATACCCATTCGTCACATAGCCCAGCGACAGACCTGTTTCGGGATCGGCCCATGCCAACTGGCCGCCGGCGCCGTTGTGGCCGAACGTCGCCGCCGAGACCGTACGGCCCATCCCGCGTAAGTTCGACTTACCGTCATCCCCGGCGATCACCACTCCGAGTCCACGATTCGCCGGCACACCCATGGGATCCGGAAGAGTATTCCGAACCCGTCCGATGGCGTCTCGCAAGATCTCAGAATCCCAGATCCCATGGCTGTTGTGCAGGAGTTCCTGATAGAAGAGTGCCAGATCGCGGGCACGAGCAAACCCCCCTCCCCCGGGGACGCCGAGAGCGCGCACCTCTGGCTCGTTGAAACGGACCACCACTTCATCGGTGACCTCACTCCCGGGAAGCTCACGAACGCCAAAGACTGCCTCGAGTTCGTCGCCCGAAGCCGGTTCGCCGACCAGTACCAAGTCGGCAATATTGTCCTGGGCGTCCTCCGCAATGCCGAGGACGCGAGGGAGCCCCGCCGGGATGGTGACCCGTCGCTCAATTTCGTCACGATAGTCGCCATCAGTTACTCGATCGATGATCTCAGCCAAGACCCAGTGAGCCGAGGTCGGGTGGTATTCATAGCGAGTCCCCGGCTCCCAATTCAGCTTCCAGTCAGCCATACGATGAACCCGGGTGGACCGTTGATTCCACGTCGGAGGGCCCAAGGGTGCATGAGGAAAGCCACCGGTGTGCAACAACACCTGTTCGAGGGTGATCGCCTCCTTACCCTTTGCCCCGAACTCCGGAATGTAGGCTGCCACCGGCAAGGTGATGTCGACGGCACCCTCAGCCATCAGGGTCCACAGCGTCGAAGCCACCAGCGGCTTGGTGGCGGAGAAGATGCAGTAGCGAGTATCGAGGTCGGCTTCACCAAAGACAGCCTCGGCCACGACTTCACCCTGAAACCCCAGGGCAACCTGAACTGACGGTAGCAATCCCTCGTCGACCTCACGACGCGCCCGTTCGAGAAGCCTGGTGATGTTTGTGTTGTTCAATGCAGCGGCCATGGTGGCACGCTAGGAGCAACGGGCCGTTCGATCAATCAGAGCCCACGCAGTAGGCTCAGGCCATGGTCATTCCCGACGCGCAGAGCAAATCCACAGGCACTGGGTTCATGAACACTGGTTCACTCGACCAGGATTCAATCCTCCCAGACCCAGCCGGCTCTCCCCGCTCCACCGCCCAGGTTCTGGCCGCACTCAAAGTCATTGACACCGATACCCATTGGTCCGAGCCGTACGACCTTTGGACCTCCCGCGCCCCCGCCGCGTACGTCGACCGCGTGCCGCAGATGGCAGAGAAGAACGGTCGACGCCGTTGGTGGTTCGATGGCAGCATCCCGATCGGGCTCCCCATCGCGTCCAGCGTCATCGACCGATCCGGGACCAAGATCACCGGTACGGCCTTCTTCGAGATGGACAACGAGATGGTCCACCGAGCCAGTTACGACCCCGAGGCCAGAGTCGCCATGATGGACACCATGGGCATACATGCGCAAGTCCTGTACCCCAACGTTGCCGGCTTTGGGAATCAGAAGTTTCTCAAGTCACCCGATGACATGTTGCGACTCATCAGTGTCCAGATTTACAACGATGCCCTGGTCGAGTTCCAAGAAGCCACCAACAACCGTGTTTACGGGATGGCCCTCCTTCCCTGGTGGGACCTCCAGGCCGCAGCGGACGAGATCGAACGAGTCCATGCCAACGGTCTTCGGGGCATCGTGACCTGCTCGAACCCCGAAGAGGCCGGGCTTCCTGACATGTCCGAGCCCGACTGGGACCCGATCTGGCAAGCCTGCACCGACTACGCCATGCCGGTCAACTTCCACATCGGCTCCTCCAATGGCAACCTCGACTTCTTCGGCAAGGCGCCCTGGCCGTCATTCGGTGACGAACGGAAGCTGGCTGTGGGCTCGGCGAATCTGTTCATGGGCAATGCCCGTGTCATCGGCAACCTCATCTACTCGGGGGTGCCAGAGCGCTTTCCGGAGCTCAAGTTCGTGTCCGTCGAGAGCGGCATCGGTTGGTTGCCCTTCTTCCTCGAATGCCTCGATCATCAACTTCTCGAAACAGCACCCAACGAACTGGCCTTTCTCTCGATGAAGCCATCCGACTACTTCCGACGCCAGTTCTTCGGCACCTTCTGGTTCGAACAGGCAATGGTCAGTGCTGCCGTTGACTACCTCGGTCCACAGTGCCTGATGTTCGAGACAGACTTTCCTCATCCCACGTGTCTCTATCCGAACGACGACGATCGACTCACGGCCACCCTGTCCAAACTGACACCTGAGGCCATTCGACTGATCATGCAGGACAACGCCGCCCAGCTGTACCGAATCGAGCTCTAAGGCGGATCTCGAGTTCCAACTGTACGCCCGACTGAACGGTCAAGTCTGACGCGAAGGTTGAGAATACACAGCTTTATCCACAGTCTGGGGAGAACTCAGGCGAGCCCCTGCATCATCATCTGATAGATCCGCTTCAGATCCTCGATGTCGGCGAACTCGATGACGACTTTGCCCTTCGCCTTGCCTACCGACACATGCACATTCGTGTCGAGACGAGCACCGAGCAGGTCTTCGAGTTCCAACAAGGCGGCCGGTCTGGTTTGCCCGACAGGCTGTGGCCGATGCCCGTCACTCAGCTCGGGACTCACGGACTGCGACTCCAAGACCTTGCGCGTCATCTCTTCGGCCTGACGAACACTCAGACCATCACGAACAATGACGGACGCCCAGCGTTCCTGCATGCCGCGATCACTGTGGGACAGGAGCGCACGTGCGTGACCCGCCGTCAGCTCGCCATCGGCAATCATACGCTGGACGGGCGCAGGCAGCTGGAACAGGCGTAACGTGTTCGACACCGCCGAGCGTGATTTGCCCACGCGCCGCGCCACTTGATCCTGCGTCATGGAGAACTCCTCGACAAGACGCTGATAGGCCGCCGCCTCCTCCATCGCATTCAAGTCCTGCCGATGGAGGTTCTCGACCACCGCCTGTTCGAGTGCTGACTGAGAGTCGACATCGCGAACAACCGCAGGGATAGTCGGGAGACCCGCGCGCCGGGCAGCCCGCCACCGCCGCTCCCCCGCGATCAGCTCGTAGCGACCCTCTCCCACCGGACGGACCAGAATCGGCTGCAACACGCCCAGTTCCCGTACCGAATCAGTCAGGGTCACCAGAGCCTCCTCGTCGAAACGCGAGCGTGGCTGTTGGGTGTTCGGCACGATGGAAGAGATGGCAAGTTCCAGCAACCCAACCTCATCGACATCACCGGAGGTCTCTGCTGGAATCAGCGAACCCAAACCTCGTCCTAACCCACTACGACGGTTCACCCATGACCTCCTTCGCCAGATCTCGGTACGCGATCGCGCCACGAGATGATGGATCGAACACCGTGATCGGTTGACCGAAGCTCGGCGCTTCCGAGAGTCGGATGTTGCGAGGGATCACGGCCCTGCAGACCTTCGGTCCGAAGTGATCACGAACTTCCCCTGCCACCTGCGCTGAAAGGTTCGTCCGAGCGTCGTACATCACCAACACGATGGCCGAAAGCTCCAAGTCAGCGTTCAGATTTCTCTTCACCAGGTCGACGTTTCGCATCAGTTGACCCAGGCCTTCCAACGCGTAGTACTCACACTGAATCGGCACCATCACCTCGCTGGCCGCAGCGAACGCATTCACTGTCAGCAGACCCAGCGAAGGCGGACAGTCGATGAGCACCAGATCAAAATCGTCCGCCACCGTGCGGATTGCGTTCTTCAGCCGCATCTCGCGACTGAACGCAGGCACCAGCTCGATCTCGGCGCCCGCAAGATCGAGATTCGCGGGCGCAATGAACAGATTCTTCACCTCGGCAGCTTCAATGGCCTCATCCAGGGGAACATCGTGGAGGAGAACGTCATACATCGACGCCTCCAGTCCACGCGGATTGATCCCCAGACCGGTCGACGCATTGCCTTGTGGATCCAGATCGATGATCAACACCCGGTGGCCCAGCTCTGCAGCGGCCGCTCCGAAGTTCACGGCAGTGGTCGTCTTGCCCACGCCGCCCTTCTGATTGGCCACTGCGATCACCCGCGGGCCGTTGAGACCGCGTCCTTGCCACTGTGGTGCCGAGAGTTGGCGATCCTCGGGCTGGTCTACCGGAGCCGTGGCCGTCAGGCGTCCTGGCTGCCCAAATGGCCGGCGCTCCGGTGCGGCTCCAGCGTCTGCCACAGGTCGCTCGCT